>CAYWNR010000005.1:0-25129 GCA_964459705.1 uncultured Gemmatimonadaceae bacterium
CTCGGCGTGATCGTCGGCGGCATGATCGTGGCGATGTACCTGCCGATCTTCGGCATGATCAACGCCGTGCAGTGACGCGGCCCGAAGTCCGCGAAGGCATGGGGCCCCGTCCGGACGGCGGGGCCCCGTCGTTTGCGGCGCCCTCAGCCCGCGCTGCCCATCCCACGCATCACGTGCCCCGCGGAGGGTTTCGCAACCCGTGGCCCGGCGCGGCACTGCGCGGCGCTGGCGCGATGCTGCGATGGGGACTGGACCGGGCCGTGCACGGCGTTCCGAAGGACCCGCCACGCGATCATTTCATCCGAGCGCAACCCGCCCTCCTGCCGGCCGGCCACGAGGGTCTCGCCGTCACCTGGATCGGTCACGCCGCCGTGCTGCTGCAAATCGCCGGCTCCAACCTCCTCATGGATCCGATGTTTGGCGAGCGGGCGTCGCCCGTCGGCTTCGCGGGACCGCGACGGTGGGTGCCACCCGGCATCGCGATCGACGCGCTGCCGGACGTGCACGTGATTTTGCTTTCCCACAACCACTACGATCATCTCGACGCGGGCAGCGTGCGCGCGCTCGCGCGCCGCTTCCCCGCGGCCGAGTGGCTCGTCCCGCTCGGCCTCGTGCCCCTCGCGCGGTCGCTGGGCGTCGGCCGGATCACGGAGCGCGACTGGTGGGAGCGGCACGGCACCGGACCGCTGGAGATCACCGCGACCCCGGCCCAGCATTTCAGCTCGCGCACGCCCGTCGATCGGAATCAGACGCTGTGGTGCGGGTGGACCATCTCAGGGGGCGGCCGACGCGTCTTCTTCGCCGGGGACACGGCCTACCACCCGGCCTTCGGCGAGATCGGACGACGGCTCGGCCCGTTCGACCTCCAGCTCCTGCCGATCGGCGCCTACCAGCCGCGCTGGCTCATGCGGCCGGTCCACATGGATCCCGAGGAGGCCGTGCGGGCCTTTCGCGACGCGGGTGACGGGAGCGATCCCGGTGGGGTGATGGTGCCGGTGCATTGGGGCACCTTCAAGCTCACCGACGAGCCGATGGACGAGCCGCCGCGACGGGTGCGCGCCGCGTGGGACGCCGCCCGCCTACCAGCCGAGCGACTCTGGTTGCTGCGCCACGGAGAGACCCGACGGGCGAGTGGCTAGCGGGATCGCGGCGTCGGTCCCAGGGGAGCGAAGAGGGGGCAACGGGGCAGGGCGAAGCGGGCGGCTGGGTTCGGGGAGCCTACTCGATCGCGAGCCAAGAGCGCCACTCTTCCTCCGCGAGGCCGACGGTCAAGCGAGTCGTGGATCGTACGAGCGGCATCCGCAGCAACAGTGGCTCCTGCGCCAAGCGCTCGAGCCAGCGCTCCTCGGAGTAGCGCGCGGCGCGGAGCCCGAGATCCGCGAACCGGCGCCCGTCGCGGTCGAGCAGCGCCTCGACGCCGAACTTCTGGACGAACCGGCGCAGCTCCCCCGGCAACGCCGCGCGGACGGTCAGGTCGACGAAATGCGTCCGGACGCGACGCTCGGCGAAGAAGCGCAGCGCCTTGCGCGTGTCCGCACTCTTGCGAATGCCGAAGACTTGGACTTCCATTGGGGTACGTTATCGCAGCCACATCCATCCCGTCTATCCCGTCTATCCGTTCATCCGGCTGGTTCTTCGCCCCGACCCGGAAAGGAAGCCATGACCGCCCCATCGAATCCCACGGTCATACTGGCCACGTCTCACGGTGACATCACCGTGGAGCTGTTCGCGGACAAGGCACCCATCACCGTCGAGAACTTCCTTGCGTACGTGGACGCGGGGTTCTTCGCCGATACCGTGTTCCATCGGGTGATTCCCGGCTTCATGATCCAAGGCGGCGGCTTCAGCGCCGACATGCGCCAAAAGCCGACGCGCGCCCCGATCAAGAACGAGGCCGAGAACGGGGTGAAGAATGCGCGCGGTACGCTCGCCATGGCCCGGACGTCCGATATCAACAGTGCGACGGCGCAGTTCTTCATCAATCTCAAGGACAATGCCTTCCTCGATCACGGTGGCCGCGACTTCGGATACGCGGTATTTGGCCGCGTCACGACCGGCATGGACGTGGTGGACAAGATCGCCGCGGTGAAGACCGGGAAACACGGGCCGCATGCCGACGTCCCAACCCAGCCGGTCGTGCTGAAGGGCGCCACGCGAGGCTGACCCCGTCCCGCGGCCGTTGCACTTTGCAAGGGCCGGCCTGATACTTCGCCATGCGCCACTTGGGAGCAGTGGAGCGGAAGAGGGCCGGCCCAACCGGGTCGCCGATTCCCAGCCCCTTCGGCATTCTTCAGTGGGTCTACCTCGGGCGAATCCTCGTCGCCCTCGCTGTCTTCCTGTCGGCGGCATTCTACTTCAAGGACGTTTCACCCGGCGTGCTCCTGGCGCTGGCGATCGCGGCCCTCGCGTCGTTCGTGGCGAGCGCGGCTTCCGCCTTCTACACGCACGTCGGCCGGCGGACGCCGGGGGCCACGTTCATCTATTTGCAGGCGGTGTTCGATCTGGCGCTGGTGACGGTCGTGGTGCACGTCACCGACGGTCCCGACAGCGAGTTCGTGCCGCTGTACATCCTGGTGATCGCCGTGGTTGCCGTCCTGCGGCCACTGTGGTCGGCGTTGCTGGTCACGTTCCTCGCCAGCGCGCTGTTGGTGGCCGATGTCGTCGTCGCGTTCCCCGCGCAACTGCGTTTCCCGCTCTTTCTCCAGATCGCCGTCTTCCTGGCGGTGGCGCTCGCCACGAGCTGGATTGCCAGTCGCGTCCGCGTCATGGGCCACGAGCGCGCGGCGCTCCAGCAGGAGGTGCAACGTCTCCAGCTCGAGGCGCAGGACATCCTGCGGAGCATCGGGAGTGGGGTCGTGACGATTGATGCGGCCGGCGTCCTGCTGTACGCGAATCCTGCTGCCGAGCGGCTCCTCGGTTTCGACACGCGCGCGTTGCTATCGAAACCCGTGATGTCCCTGGTGGCGGAACGGTCGCCGGAGTTGGCGCGGGCGCTCGCGACGACGCTCCAGGAGGGGGTGCGGCGCCAGCGCCTCGAGGGGCGGGTGACGCGCAATGGACGGTCCATCACCATTGGGATGACCACCACCCGGCTGGATGCCGCAGAAGGAATGACCCCGTCGGTCACGGCCATCTTCACGGACATCTCCGATCAGAAACGCCTGGAGGAACTGAAGCTCCGAGCTGAGCGGCTCGAGGCGGTGGCGGAGTTGGCGGCATCGCTGGCGCATGAGATCAAGAACCCTCTCGCGTCGATCCGCTCGTCCGTCGAACAGTTGGCCGAGCGGGTAGGGGGCAGCGAGGATGAGCGCGTGTTGGCGCCGTTGGTGTTGCGCGAGAGCGATCGGTTGAGTCGCCTGCTCACGGAGTTCCTCGAGTTCGCGCGCGTCCGGGTCGTGCTCCCGCGTCCGGTGGATCTCCGTCACGTGGCGGAGTCCGCCGCGGAGCTGGTCCGCCGGCATCCGGCCGCCACCGCCGCCACGAGCATTACGGTCGCGGGGTCGTGTCCCCTCGTGGATGGCAATGAGGACTTGCTGCACCGACTGGCGGTGAACCTGCTCTTGAACGCGGTCCAGGCGGCGCACGGCCGCGTGGAGATCACCGTGGACGTCTACGAAGAGCCGGCCGCGACGCTCCCCCACGGCTCGGGCCCCGCGCGCGCAGCATCGCTGCGCATCCGGGACTCCGGCCCGGGGATCCCGGATGACGTGCGCGCGCGGTTGTTTCAGCCGTTCGTGTCCGGGCGTCCCGGCGGCATCGGTCTTGGCCTCGCGGTCGTGCACCGTACCGTCGAGGCGCACCGGGGAGTGATTCTGGTGGAGTCGGCGCCGGGGGCGGGGACCACGTTCACCGTCCAACTGCCGGCGCTTTCGCGCAACGAGGGAGGAGCATGACCGCGGCCCGGGCGAGCGTATTGATCGTCGATGACGAGAGCGGGATTCTGGATTCGCTGCGCATCCTGCTCAAGAACTCCGGGTTCAGCCCCGAAACGGCGCTGGGCGGGAAGGCGGGGCTCGACGCGCTGCAGAAGACGGACCCGGACATCGTGCTCACCGACATCCGGATGCCCCAAGTGTCCGGCATCGACATTCTCGAAGCGGTCAAGGCGCAGGACCCGCAAAAGCCCGTGATCCTCATGACGGCCCAGGCGGAGTTGCGCACGGCCATCGAGGCGGTCAATCGGGGCGCGTTCTACTACATCCTGAAGCCGTTCACCAACGACGAAATGGTGGCCATCGTGCGCCGCGCCGCCGAAACGCGGCGGCTCCACAGCGAGAACCAGCAACTCCGGCGCGAAATCCGACGGAGGGAGCGGCGGGCGGGACGTCCGCTGGGAACGGCGAGCAGCTTCGTGGAGGTCTTGCAGCTCGCGGAACAAGTCGCGCCCACCGATTCCACGGTGCTCGTGCTTGGCGAAAGCGGCACCGGCAAGGAAGTGATCGCACATTATATCCATGAGCTGTCGGAGCGCGGTGACGGGCCGTTCGTGCCCATCAACTGCGCCGCGCTTCCCGAAACGCTCCTCGAGTCGGAGCTCTTCGGGCACGTGAAGGGGTCGTTCACAGGAGCCGTGCGGGACAAGGAGGGGCTCTTTGCGACGGCGAGGGGAGGCACCTTCTTCCTGGACGAGATTGCCGAGATGACGCCGGCCACCCAGGTGAAGCTCCTCCGGGTGCTCCAGGAGCGGGAGGCCTTGCCCGTCGGCGGCACCGAGCCGATCCCCGTGGACGCGCGCGTCATCGCCGCCACCAACCGCGACCTCGACGAGGAGATGCGCCGTGGTCGGTTCCGATCGGATCTCTATTACCGGCTGAACGTGATTTCGCTGCACCTCCCCGCGCTTCGCGAGCGGATGGACGACATCCCGATCTTCGTGGAGGCCTGCCTCGAGCGACTGGCGCGGGAGCGGAACCATTCCGTGAAGCGGCTGTCGCAAGCGGCCCTCGACGTCCTCCTGGCGTACGACTGGCCCGGAAATGTGCGAGAGCTCGAGAACGCGCTCGAGCACGCGGCCCTGGTGAGCAAGGGGGAGGAGATCACGCCGGAGGCGCTCCCCGAGCGGGTGTGCACCCGGAAGGCCACGCCGCTGATTTCGGAGCGTTCGCCCGGTAATCCGACGCTCGAAGCCATCGAACGCGCCTACATCACGTGGGTGTTGCAGTCCGAGGCGGGGAACAAGACGCGGGCCGCCGAAGTGCTCGGGATCGATCCCTCGACGCTGTATCGCAAGCTCTCCCGCTACGACGCGTCCCCGGCTGATGCGGACTGAGGCGCTCCCGGCCGCGGACGTAGTCGGCGCGACGACACTGGAGCGCCTGGCGGTCGCGCCACGGTTCAATCGCTGGATGTTCGACCGTATCGCACCGTGGATCGGCGACGCGGTCGTCGAGATCGGGTCCGGGATCGGGAACCTGTCGCAGTTTCTCGTCGACCGACAGCGGGTGCTCCTGACGGATACGGAGCCCGCCTACCGAGCACATCTCGAGCGCCGATTCGGCGACCTGGCGCACGTGCGCATCCGTGCGTTGACGCTCCCGGACCTTCCCCCGGACCTGCGGGGTGGAGTCTTCGATACCGTCGTGTGCCTCAACGTCCTCGAGCACATTGAGCACGATCTGGCAGCGCTGATCGCCATGCGGGATCTCGTGCGGCGCGGTGGCGCCGTGGTGCTGTTGGTGCCGGCCGTCCCGGCCCTTTACGGTCAATTGGATCGTGCGCTCGGCCACTATCGGCGGTACACGCCCAGAGGGCTCCGTGATGTGTTCGGCAACGCGCAGCTGGATGTGCGGCACTTGGAGTACTTCAACCTCGCGGGTGTGCCGGGCTGGTGGCTCGTGGGTCGCGTGCTGAAGCGATCGCTCCTCCCGCAGGGCAGCCTGCGCCTCTACGATGCGCTCGTGCCCCTGTTCAAGCTCGAGCGCTTCGTCCCCTGGCGGCTCGGCCAGTCGCTGATCGCCATCGGGAGGCGTTCGTCATGACGGTCCCGAGTGACTGGAATGACATCACGCTCAGCGTGATCGTCCCGGCGTACAACGAGGAGGGGACGGTCGACACGGCCGTGCGGCGGTTGCAGGAGGTGCCGCTAAGGCTCGAGGTCATTGCGGTGAACGACTGCTCCACCGACCGCACTGGCGAGATGCTCGAGCGCCTGCGACAGGAGGGGCTGGTTCAACAGGTACTCCATCAGGAGCGGAACCGAGGGAAGGGCGCGGCAGTCCGGGCGGGCATCCGCGCCGCTACCGGGCACGTGATCGTGGTCCAGGACGCCGACCTCGAGTACGACCCCAAGGAACTCCCGATCCTGTTGGATCCCATCCGCCTGAACAAGGCGGACGCGGTGTACGGGTCGCGCTTTCAGGGTGGACCTCGTCGCGTGCTCTACTTCTGGCACTCCGTCGGCAACCGTCTCCTGACGCTCCTCTCCAACATGTTCACCAACCTCAACCTGAGCGACATGGAGACGTGCTACAAGATGGTGCGGGCGGACGTCCTGAAGGCCCTGCCCCTCGTCTCCGATCGGTTCGGGTTGGAAGTGGAGGTGACCGCCCGTCTCGCGCACGCCCACGCCCGCGTATGGGAGATCCCGATCAGCTACAGCGGGCGAACCTACGCCGAAGGCAAGAAGATCAACTGGCGCGATGGCCTTGCCGCGCTGTGGCACGTCATCCGTTTCAATCTCCTGATATCCAAGACCCGTCGCGGGACCGTCGAGACGAAATGAACCGTCCTCGGGGTGCGGTCTCCCTCGTCTTGTGCGTGCTGGCCGTCGGCGGTGCCTTGTGGTCGGTGATTCCGTTTGGCATCTGGTGGGCGCGGGCCGATCCCGACCTCCTCGTCGCGGCGTGGAAGACGTGGGGATGGGGCGCAAGTGTCGTGGTCGGGTGCACGGCGGTGGTGGTAATCCTCTCCAAGGGCTGGGCGCCCGTGTGGTTGCTCGATGCGTGGCGACGCACGGTTGGCCGGTGGTCCGAACTGAAGCTGGTAGTGGTGGCGGCAGCGACGCTGGTGGTGTTTGCGCTGGTGGTCAACCTCGTCGTCTTCTCGGGGAACCCGCGAAGCGTGGACGGTTTCGCGGAGCTGTTTCAGGCGCGGATGTTCTTGGCGGGTCGGTTGTGGGTGCCTCCGCCGGCCGAGCTGGCGAACTTCGCCACGCTGCAGATGGTCTTGGGTCCGAATCGTTGGTTTTCCCAGTACCCGCCCGGACAGCCGGCGGTGCTCGCCGTCGGAATGTGGATGGGGTGGTGGTGGCTGCTCCAGCCGGTGTTCGGCGCCGCGCTCGTCGTGATGACCTATCGGGTTGCCAGGTGGGCGGCGGACGAAACCACGGCACGGCTGTCGGTGCTGCTTCTGGTGCTGTGCCCGTTCGTCGTCGCGGTCACGGCGAGCGAGTTGAGTCACGTGCCGGCCGCCACGCTCGGCGTCGGTGCGGCCGCCGCGGCGACGATGCTGGACCGTCAACGCTGGGCAGGGTGGGCGCTGCTTGCGGGCGCGGCGCTGGGCGCCATGGTTGCGTTCCGGCCGCTGGATGCCGTTGCGGCCTCCGTTCCTGTGGCCCTGGTAACGCTGTTCGCAGCCCGTCGGCGCATTCCCGCGCTCTGCCTCATCGCCGTCGGCGGCGTTTTCGCGACACTCCCGACGCTCTGGTTCAACGCGCATACCACCGGTTCCTGGTCCGAGTTCGGGTACACCCGTCTCTGGGGCCGGGGCATCGCGCTGGGCTTCCACGATGTGCCGTGGGGGCTGCCACTGACCCTCCGCCGAGCCGTGGCGCTGACGGGGTTGGACCTGCACCAGCTCAACATGTACCTGCTCGATTTGCCGATCCCGGTCTTGTTCGTCATCGCTGCGGGGTTCGTGGTGGGAAGGCGGCAGCTGCGATCCCGAGATGCCGTTCCCATGGTGGCCGTTGCGAGCCTGATGGGGCTTCTCTTCTTCTACTTCCATCGAGACACGTTCTACGGACCGCGGTTGCTGTTCAGCGTCGTTCCCTGGTTCGTGGTGCTTGTCGCCCGTTCGATCGTCCTTCTGCGCCGCACCGGTCCGACGACCCGCGCGGGGCTACCCCGGGGCATGGTGGTGGTGACGGGCGTGGTGGTCGCCCTGGCGGTCGGTCTGACCGCGATCGCGCCAAGCCGGCTGGCGGCCTACCGTTCTTCCACCCCGGCGCTCAACTACCATCCCGAACGAGCTGCCGCGGGACTGCACGACGCGGTGGTCCTGATCCCCGATGGGTGGGGCACTCGCCTCATCGCACGGATGTGGGCGGGCGGTGTGCCCGTTGTGCGTTCTACACGCCTGTACGCGGCAGTCGACGCGTGCACGCTCGAGCAGGTGTTGGATCGAGCGGAAGCCGATTCCGCGGCGCGCGCCAATCTGCTGGACACGCTCGAAGCGCGGGCTGCGGAAGGACACCCCGGCGGGCGCCTCGATCGCACCGAGGACCTGGCACTGCGATTGCCGAGTGGCATCCTGGCGCCCGATTGCGAGCGGGAGATTGCCTTTGACCAGCGCGGGTTCCTTGCGTTCGCCCCGTACCTCTACCTGAACAACGCGTCGCTGGACGGCCCGGTCGTGTGGGCGCGTGACCTCCGCAACCGGAACGACGCGATCCGGCGTCGTTATCCCGACCGCGTCTTCTACCGTTATGCGCCCCCCGCTCCCGGGGCCCCCCCTCGGCTGGAACGTCTGCCGCCATGATGCGCGCGCGCCCGCTCCGGATTCGTGACGCGGTCGTCGCGTCTGCCCTGCTCGCCTTCGTGGTGGCGCTACCGTCGATCGTGAACGGCTTCACGTACGACGACGTGTGGATCGTTCAGCGGAATCCACTGGTGACGAGTCCTACCCATCTGTCCGCGCTGCTGTCCTCCAGCTACTGGCCGCCCACCGACGGCCAAGGGGCGGGCTGGCGCCCGGTCACGCTCGCCGCCTTCGCCCTGCAGTGGATGATCGGTGGTGGGCGGGCGGTGGTGTACCACGCGGTGACCGTCGGGCTTGCCGCCTTGTCCGCGGGTATGGTGGCGGCGTTCGCCGGGATGCTCGCGGGGCCAACGATCGCCCTCGTCGGTGGCCTGCTGTTCGCAGCGCATCCCGTGCACGTCGAGGCCACGGCAACGGTCGTGGGCCAGGCGGAGCTCCTTGGCGCGATCGGCTATCTCGCGGCACTCATGGCGGCATGGCGGGCGGGAGCCGAGACGACAACCCCGACCGCGCGACGGTGGTGGCTCGTTGCCTTGGCCCTGGCGACCGCCTTCGGGCTGGGCGCCAAGGAGCACGTGATCACGGTTCCCGCCGCGATCGTCGTGCTCTGGTTCTGGCGTGCGCACGTCACCGGTCGCCCGGTGGCTGCGGTCGCCCGGCGCGACGCCACCGTGCTTCTCGTGACACTGGTCGTCTGTCTGGGCTATCTGCTCGCGCGGCGCGCAATCCTGGGCGACGCGGCGGCCGCCGGCCTTATCGCTACCGGTCTCGACCCCGGGTCCGCTTGGCAACGGACGGTGGTGATGCTGCCTCTCTCGCTCCGATGGCTGGTGCTGCTCGTGGCGCCGGTCCACCTGTCCGCCGACTACTCGCCCGCCTACGTGGTGCCGAATGCTGACCTCGGCGTGTCCCATCTGTTGGCGGTGGCCGTGTGGGTGGCGCTCGGTCTGGCGGCGTGGCGCGCACGCCGGCGCGCGCCGACAATTCTGCTCGGGCTCGCGCTGTTTGTGATCACGGTGTCGATCGTCTCCAACGTGCTGGTCCCGTTGGAGGTGCTCCTTGCCGAGCGACTCCTGTACCTCCCGTCCGTCGGTGCCACCCTCGCTCTAGGTGGGGCGGTGGTGGCGCTCGCGGAACGCGTCCCGTCGCACAGGCGGTGGGTATCCGCTGCTACCGGCATCGTGGTACTACTCTTTGCCGGCCGAAGTGCCGCGCGCGCACCCGTCTGGCGCTCGAACGACGTGCTCTTCTCACAGATGCTCCGTGACGCGCCTGGGTCCTTCCGCCCCCACTGGGCGATGGGGGCCCAGGCGTTCGCCGTGGGGGATAGCGTACGCGGAGAGCGGGAATGGCGGGAAGCCATCCGACTGAATCCCGACAACCCGCAGCCGCTGGAAGATCTCGGGCGACTCTATGCGCAAACGGGGCGCTACGGCCCGGCCATTCCGTTGCTCGACCGCGCGGTCCAGCTCGACTCCAGCCGCCGGGGTGACGCGGTGTTACTGGCGATCGTCCTTTCGCGTACCGGAGAAACCGCGCAGGCGCTGGCGGTCCTCGACGCGATGGAACGGCGCTACGGAAGGGGTGCTGGCGTGGATGCCGTGCTGGCCGACATCCTGCGCCGCGGCGGGGATACCACGGGGGCACTTGTCGCGGCGCGGCGCGCGGCGCGCACGGCCCCCGATCAATGGCAGCTGCGCTTTCTCGTTGCCGACATCGCCTATGCCGCGGGCCGCTGCCTCGAGGCCGATTCCCAGCTCGTGGCCGCCCGGCGCTTGGGCGGAGCCGCGGCCACCGCCGCGGACAGCCTGGCCGCCAGGGTCGCGAACCGCAAGGCAGTTTGCAAATAGCCCCGATCGAACCGCCGTCGGGGCGGTGCGCCGGAGGCTATGACGTTACCTAAGCCATTGTGTGACCTTGTCTTGGACAGTTGTCACGTGTGTGGCACGGGCGTTGCCCTTTGTTGGGTTGTCGCCGAAGCCCCGGGATCGGCCCGCGGGCCCACAATACCACTCCCTCGGAGGATCTCGCACATGTTGAACAAGAAGGGCTTCACCCTGATCGAGCTGCTGATCGTAGTTGTGATCATCGGCATCCTGGCGGCCATCGCTATCCCGAAGTTCGCCAGCACGAAGCAGAAAGCCTACATGGCCGCCATGAAGAGCGATCTGAAGAACTTCGTGACGTCGGAAGAGTCCTATTTCGCGGACTACAACACCTACGGGACGCTGGCGAACGTCGAAGCCGCCAAGCTGTTCGCCCCGACGAAGGACGTGAACATGGTGTCCGCCGACGGGAACGCAACGGGCTTCTCGGCCACCGCGACGCACCCGGGCGCGAGTGGCAAGACCTGCGGTGTCTACACGGGCGACGCGAAGTCGCCGAGCGCGACGATCACCGTCGAGGGCGAAGTCAACTGCTGGTAACGGCCTGACGCCGACCGCGCCGTCACCGATCGCGTGAACGGCAATGTCGCGCCGGGCGTCTCGGGGAAACCTACCGGTGACGTCCGGCGCGACTGGCTTCAACTGGGGGGACGCTCGTGAGCACCCGAGGCTTCACGTTAATCGAGTTGCTCATCGTGGTCGTGATCATCGGCATTCTGGCGGCGATCGCCGTGCCGAAGTTCGCCGCCACGAAGGAGAAGGCCTACCTTGCCACGATGAAAGTCGACCTGCGGAATCTGGCGACGGCGGAGGAGAGCTACTTCTACGACAACGCCACGTACTACGACGGGGTCGTTCCCGGAGCGGGTTTCCAGTTCAACCCGACCCGAGACGTACAAATCGCGATCGCGGAAGGCACCGTTGGTGGGTGGTCGGCTACCGCCACACACGGAGGCGCACCGGGAAAGACGTGCGCGGTGTTCTACGGCAACGCTACGGCGGTGGCCCCCGCCACAAATGAAGGTGAGATTGTGTGCCAGTGAGGTTCTGCGGTAGGAACGGGTGACCCACGGCGGGCCACCCGTTCTCACTTGAGGTCCCGCAGCATCCCTCCAGGCGTTTCCATTTCGTAACGGTCTCATCCGACTTCGCCGCTTCATCCATCCGCTAGCCACAACGTCCCCATCCCGCGTCCTCATGGGCGGTCTTGGACGGGACGACGCCTGGCCGGCTATTGTCGGAGCGAAAAGGGTACTCGGCGCAACAGATTCGTGAGGGCTCCGGTCCGGCGCGGTGTTATCTCTGGGTCCATGAAAGACAGTCATGGGCTCACGATCGTCGAGGTCGTCGTGGCGATCCTCATCCTCTCGGTCGGTCTCGTCGCGCTGACCACCACCGCGGCTTCTGTGGCGAGCATGATCGGGGAGGGCCGCCGCCTCACCGAGGCGGCCGCGCTCGCGGCGGAGCGGACGGAGTTACTGCTCGCGCAGCCCTGTCCGCCGGTTGGCTCGGGGGCCTCGACTCGAGGGCCATACGCGGTGGCCTGGCAGGTCGTCGGCGCGGTCGGCGGGCGGGCGCGCGCCGTCACAGTCACGGTCGCGCGCGGTACGCCGCGTGGAACGCGTACCGATACGCTGCGGACGGTGCGCGCCTGTCCATGACTCGACGATTGGGGTTCACGCTCGCGGAGACCCTTACCGCGCTCGTACTGTCGGGCATCGTCGCGTCCGCCGTCGTCCGCTCCCTGGTCGGACATCAGCGGCTCTACCAGTCCCAGCTACAACGGGTCGCCGCGAACGAGGCCGCTCGCGCCGGCGTGGCGGTGCTCGCGAGCGAGATCCGGGGGCTCTCGGCAGCCGAGGGCGACATCATCGCCATGGAGTCCTCCTCGCTCACGTACGAGTCCACGCAGGCGCTCTACTTCCAGTGCGCCCCGCCGGATACGGGACGGCTCGCGGTGATCCTCGACGGCGGCGCGTTCTATGGACTCCGCGCGATCAGCGCCGGGAATGACTCGCTGCGCATCTACGCGGAGAACGATCCGAGCACACGGACCGACGACGGCTGGCTGTCGGCCGGTGTCATTGGAGTGACTACCGAGACGAGCTGCCCGGGCGGCCGCCCGAGCATCACCATTCGGCTCGACGCGCTGACCCCCTTGGCATTGGCTGGTGTGCAGTCGGGCGCTCCGGTCCAGACCGTCCGGCCGACCCGCGTACTGACGTATCGGGATGCGTCGGGCTTCTGGTGGCTCGGCAGTCGCGAGTACCAACCGGGCTCCGGCTCCTGGTCCACGACGCAGCCGATTGTCGGGCCGTTGTCCGCGAGTGGCTTGGAGCTCACCTACACGGACTCCGCAGGGAACGTCACCACGGACATCACGCGCGTTGCCCGCGTCGGCATTCGCATCGAGGGTCAGTCTGCCCGGCGCGTCCACGTGTCATCCGGTGGGGGGGCCGACTATTTGCTGGAGGACCTCGTGACGCAGGTCGCACTACGGAATAACCCGTGGTACTGAAGCGGGCGGCCCTGGTGGACCTGGCGGACCCAGCGGTCTCGACGGACCCGATAGTGCGAGATTGCCTCCCGTCGCTCCCGTCGCTCCCGTCCTTCCCGTCGCTAGCGTCCACCGGCGCGGCCCTTCCGCTCGCCATCTTTGCCCTGCTCGTCGTCGGCGTGCTGGTCGGCGCGGCGTTCCTGTTCGGCCGGCAGGAACAGTTCATCGGGCGGAGCACGATTCGGAGCCAGCAGGCGTTCGGCGCCGCCGAGGCGGGAATGCACCTGCAGCTGGGGGCGTGGGCCGAGACGGGATCCAACGGGCTCGTGACGGGCGACTCGGCGTCGTTCGAGGGTGCATTGGGTAGCACCGGCTGGTATCGGGGTTCGATTCGTCGCCTCAACGACCTCCTCTTCCTGGTCCGGTCCGAGGGCTTCAGCGCCGACTCGAACGCCCGGCAGCAACTCGGGATGATCGTGCGGCTGCGACCGATCGAACTGCGTGTCTCGGCCGCGTTGAAGACGCTGGACGTGTGGGACATTGTCGGCTCGTCGTCCATCGATGGCAACGACAACCTCCCGCCCGGGTGGACCGGCTGTCCGCCGCCCGGCTCGGCACTTCCGGGAATCCAGTTGCCGAGCGTTGCGCTCCTCTCGACGGTGACGTGTCCGATTCCGGGTTGCGTTGTCGGAAGCCCGCCGGTGGAGGAACGCCCACTCACGTCCGACTCTCTCATGATCCTGCGGGACGGGGTGGTGTCCGACCTCAGGGCGCGGGCCACCAAGGTCCTCGCGGGCGGGTATCGGAGAATCGAGCCGTCGTCGACCGGTGGGGTCTGCAACGTGGCGGACCCTGACAACTGGGGTGCTCCGCTCCAGCCGGCTGGCGCCTGCGGTGGGTACTTCCCGGGCGTGTGGGTCGACGGCGGGTTGACCGTCAACGGGGTGCAAGGGCAGGGCGTCCTCGTCGTGGACGGCGACTTGGTCGTCGATGGTGCGTTTGAGTTCTATGGTCCCGTGGTCGTGCTCGGGTCGCTCGTGACCCGAGGCTCAGGCGGGCATTTCTTGGGTGGCGTTGTGGCGCTGAGTGCCGAACTCGCGCAGGACGCTGTCATTGGAACTGTCACGATCGGCTATTCGAGTTGCGCGGTGGCGCGGGCCATTCAGCGTACGGCGTCGGTGATCCCGATCCGATCGCGGAGTTGGGCAGTCCTTTACTAGTACAACTCGTCGGCTGGTACCCGTCCAGGCGAGTCCGGCACCGGTCACGGGCGATTGCGGGGTCCCAGATGGCCCGGAAACCGCCTGGCTTGACGCCTCGGGCCGGCGCTTTCGCCTTCCGCTACGGTCGGCCCGCCGGTTCGGGGCGCCGTGGTGACCTAACTCACATCGCATTCAGTACTTGCCGCGCCAACTTAAAGTTGCTTGGAGCTTGACAAAAGTCGGGGTCCACCCTAGTGTAGTGTGCCGCTCACCCCTTCTATCTCTTTGAAGCCTAGGGACATATGGCGTTTCTGGGTCTTGGCAAGCAGCAGAAAACGGTAGGGCTGGACATTGGCAGCGGGCTGATCAAGCTCGCCGTCATTGATCATAGCTCGGGCCGGCCGGCCTTGTTGAAGGTAGCTGCCACCAACGTGTTGGCGGATGCCATCGTCGAGGGCGAGATCATGGATCCCGGTGTGGTCGCCGAGGCCATAAAGGGCCTCCTGGTGTCCGCAGGGGTCAAACACAAGCGAGCCGTCGTTGCCGTTGGTGGGCGCGATGTCATCGTCAAGAAGATCCAGGTGGATCGGATGAGTCAGTCGGATGCCTATGACGTCGTCCGGTGGGAGGCACAGCAATACGTCCCGTTTGACATCGAGGGCGTGGAGCTGGACTTCCAGGTCCTGGATCCTGACGGGGCCGGCCTGCAGATGAACGTGCTGCTGGTCGCCGCCAAACGCGAGTTGATCGAAACGAAACTGAACCTGCTCTCCGACGCGGGTCTCGAGGCGGCGGTCGTGGACGTGGATTCGTTCGCGCTCCACAACGCGTTCGAGTTGAACTACCCGTCGGAACAGGAGGGTGTGACCGCGCTCATCAACATCGGGCACGAGGTCACCAATGTGAACGTGGTGCAGGACGGAGTACCGCTGCTGACGCGCGATCTGTCGGTGGGTACGCGGAAGATGCGGGAAGACCTCCAGCGCGAGCGTGGCTTGCCGGCCGAAGAGGTCGAGCAGATGTTACAAGGCTACGAGCGGACACCTGAACTGGATTCCGTGGCCCGGAACCGCGGCGACGAGATCGCCGTGGGTGTCGAGCGCGCGGCCGCGTTCCTGCAGACGGCGTCGCGCGATGCGCGTATTCGGCGCGTATTTTGTGCGGGCGGGGGGGCACGCGTGCCCGGCCTGCTCGACGCCGTCGGCGAACGCCTGCGCATCCCGGTCGAGCTGGCGAATCCACTGCAGGCACTGGAAGTCCGTGACGGGGCCTTTGAGGGACTCAACGTTGATGAAGTCGCGCCGCTCCTGATGCAGGCCATCGGCCTCGCGCTGCGGCGGGAACGCGAGTAGGAGGGGCGAGCCCCATGATTCGCATCAACCTGGTGCCTGGGCCCCAGAAGAAACGCCGGGGCGGCCCCAGCTTCAGCTTCGCCGCCGTCGGCGAGATGTTCGACAAGGTGCGCAACCCTCTCTTGTTGGGGGTCGTCGGCGTCTGGGTGGTCGGGCTCGTGCTCGTGGGCGCGCTCTGGCTGCTGCAGTCCCGGCAAATGTCGTCGCTGCGGGCGGAGCAGGCCCGCGTCGACGCGGACGCGCGTCGCTTCCGGACGTTGCTTCGCGAGAAACGGAATGCCGAGCGGTTGCAGGACTCGCTGGTGCGCGAGCTGAATGCCATCCGGGAGATCGATGGTGAGCGGTTCGTCTGGCCGCACGTCATGGAAGAAGTCACGAAGGCGCTGCCGGATTACACCTGGCTCGTCTCGCTCCAGGCCATGGCGCCGGCGTTCGAGGAGTCACCGGACTCGACGGTGACCCCCCCCGTGCGGTTCTCCATCGAAGGGCGAACGCCTGACATCTCCGCGTACACGCGCTTCGTCAGCCAATTGGCGGCATCCCCGTGGGTGCAGAACGCGGAGTTCGGCGCGGTGCAGTCGGTACTGGAGGATGACCGGCCGGTGCAGTCGTTCTCGGTGACGGTCACGTTCCGGACCGCGGATTCGGCGTACGTCCGGACGGCCCCGGTTCAGGAATCGGTGCGGTAGGAGTTTCCCATGGCGATGACCGAACAGGAAAAGAAGCAGCTGACGTACCTCCTGATGGTCGTCCCCGTCGGGGCGATCGCACTCTTCTGGTTCTTCGTGCGGGAACCGCGGGCACAGGAGGTTGCCACGCTGCGGCACACGGTCGACTCGGTGACCGCCGCGGTGGACTCGGCCAAGAAGGAGCTGGCGAGCGGCTCGGTGGAAGACCTGCGCCGCCGGGTGGCGAGCTTCGAGGCGGGGCTCTCGTTGATGCGCACCCTCGTCCCCACGGACGCCGAGGTCGCCCGGTTGATCGACGACATCTCGAACCGGGCCAAGCTACGCAACGTGGCCGTCGCCGACCTCTCCCCGCTCGGATACGAGGAGGGTCCCGAGTACCGGATCGCCCGCTATCGGTTCCAGGTGCTCGGGCATTTCGACGACATCGGCGCGTTCCTATCGGACATCGCGTCGCTGCGGCGGATCATGGTGCCGTATCAATTGTCGCTCACGCTGGCCGATGACGCGGCGCAGCGGACCCAAGCGGACACGACCGGCGGACTCATCTCCGCGTCGTTCCAGCTCAAGGCCTACGTGAAACAGGCGTCCGTTGAGGGCGAAGGAGGTTCCGGTGGCGGCCGGTAAGCACTGGGCTCCGTGGCTCGTCGTCGCGGTGATCGCGGCCGCGTGCGGCGGTGGGGAAGAAGCGGCGCCGGCGGCTGCACAGCCAGCGGCTGAGTCACCCGCGTCCCTCGCGGCCGCAGCACCCGCCGCGCCGATGTCGCAAGACACGGCGATGGTGGACTCGTTGGCGGCGATATTGGCCCTCTCCCGCGAGGTGTTCGCGTACCGCGGGGCGGGGCGGGACCCGTTTGCGCCGCTGACCCGATCCGGCGATCTCCGTCCGGATCCAAAGGACCTGCGGGTCGTGGGCATCACGTTCGATCCACGGTATCCGCAGCGGAGTGTCGCGGTCCTCAACGACATGTCGGAAGCCCGCCGGTATACGGTCCGGCCGGGTGACGTTGTCGGCCGGATCCGGATCGTCGAGATCCGAGCGACGCAGGTCATCGCGGTCGTGCAGGAGTTTGGCGTGGACCGGCAGCTCGTTCTGCCGCTCCGTCGTCGCCAGGAGGAAGCCAAATGATGCGATTGCTCGTTTTCGCCGCCGGCCTCGGGCTTGCGGCCTCGCCAGTGAGCGCCGGACCCGGTGAGGTTACGGCCGTGAGTGTGCTCCCGAGCCCCGGACACGCCGAGGTCGTCATCGACGTCGCGGGTCCGGTCGGCTACCAGGATTTCACGCTCGCGAACCCCGCCAGGCTCGTCATCGACGTGACCGGCGCCACTCTTCCGCGGACGACGACGGCCTATGACGGCGTCAACCGGGGTGGCATCCGGAACGTCCGGTACGCGCAGTACCAGGCGGACGTCGTGCGCGTGGTGGTGGAGCTCGAGTCGCTGCGCGACTACACCGTCGAGCAACGCGACGGGGCAATCCGGGTCGCCTTCGGTTCGGACCGCACCTTCGCCGCCTGGTCGTCGCTCGAGCCGCGGGCGCTCGCCGCCGCCGCCACCGGCGGCACGATGGCGTCGCCGTACGCGGAGTTGCCGCCGCCCATGCCGCCGCAGCAGTCACAACAGCCGCGCATCACGGTCACCTACGACTCCGCGTCCATCGCGGACGTCATGGCGGGCCTCGCGGCGTTCAGTGGCCGCTCCATCATTCTCGGCAAGGACGTCAGCGGGACCGTCACCGCGGAGATCCGTAACCAGCCGTGGGACGTGGCGTTCCAGACGATCCTGGCGTCGCAGGGCCTGTCGGCCGTCGAGGAGCAGTCCGGGATCATCCGGGTCGACAACCCCGAGATCCTGGCCAAGCGCGACTCGTTGGAGCCGACGACCACCAAGCTCGTCCGCGTGAACTTCCAGCGGGCCGCCGCGCTCGTGACCCCGCTCAAGGCGGTGCTGTCGGGGCGGGGTACCGTCGTGGCCGACACCGCTACGAATACGCTCATCATCACGGACGTCGAGAGCCGCGTCGCCCGCGACTCCTCGTTCGTGGCGCAACTCGACATCCGCACGCCCCAGGTCGCGATCCAGGCGAAGCTGGTGTTCGTGGATCGGACGGACATCGAGAACCTCGGCGTCCAATACGATATCGGGTCCTCCAGCCAGTTCTTCAACAAGTTGGTGGCGCGCCAGGACCCGGCCACCGCCGAAGGGAAGGACATCAACGGCGACGGGGTCAACGATTTCACCACGTACAGCACGTACGATCCGAACACGACCATCATCGACGTCGGCGGCAACGCGTTGTCGGCCATCGCGAACGCGACGGCGATCGTCCCTAGTTCGGCGTTGAGCCTGATTTTCTCGACGGCGCTTGGCGGGTACGACCTGACGACCTTCGTCGAGGCCCTCCAGCGCGTGGAGTTGGCGGACCTCCAGGCCGAGCCGGTCATTACGACCGCGGACAACACGGAAGCCGAGATCCACGTCGGTGACCGGGTGCCGTTGCGTGTGGTGGACCAGGGCGCCATCACGGGTGGAACGACGGCGCCCCGCACGACCACCCGGTTCGAGAACACGGGTATCATCCTTCGGGTGACACCGCACGTGACGAGCAGCGGGCAGGTGCTGCTGCAGATGCATGCGGAGAACTCGTCGGTGAAGCTGGCCCCGGCAGACATCGGCTACTCGTTCCAGACGCAGGAAGCCAGCAACCAGATCATGGTGAACGACGGTGAAACCGCGGTGATCGGCGGCCTGACCGTCACGGAGCTCACCGTCTCGAAGAGCGGCATCCCGTTCCTGGTGGACCTGCCGATCATTGGGAGCCTGTTCGGATTCACGTCGCGGCAGGAGTCCCGGCGGGACCTGCTGATTCTCGTGACCCCGCACATCATCGATGACGGCGGTGTGGTCGTCGGCGGCCGATAGGCCGACCCGCGCGGCCCCGAGCCGCCAGCGTCTTCTCGTCCGAGCCCGGCCGCACACGCCGGGCTCGCACGTTTTGGGGCGCCTGGCGATGATTCGGGACCCTCACACCGATGACCGAGGCGGCACGGATGGTCCGATTCACGACGGCAGGTGAATCCCACGGCAAGGCGCTCATTGCCGTGCTCGAGGGGATCCCCGCCGGGCTTCGGTTCCGTGCGGAGGATATCGACGTCGACCTGCGGCGCCGGCAGCTCGGACACGGGCGCGGCGCCCGCATGAAGATCGAGCAGGATCGGGTCGAGATCCTGAGTGGCGTTCGCGCGGGCGAGACGCTCGGGTCCCCCATTGCCATGATGATCCAGAATCGGGATTGGGAGCATTGGGCTGACATCATGGCGACCGAGCCCGACCCCGCCGGCGGGTCCGCCCGTCGCCGCTCGGTGCACCGGCCGCGGCCGGGCCATGCCGACCTCGTGGGCGTGCTCAAGTACGCGCGGTCCGACGCGCGCGACGTACTCGAGCGGGCCAGCGCACGCGAGACTGCCGCGCGCGTCGCGTGCGGGGCGGTGTGTCGCCTGCTGCTCGGCCAGTTCGGGGTCGAGATCGGCAGCCACGTGGTGGCCCTTGGGGACGTGAAGGCCAGTATCCCGGAGCCGCTTCCCACGCCGCTCAATCCCGCCGCCGACCGCTCACCCGTGCGCTGCCTCGATCCCGAGGCGAGCGCCGCCATGGTGGCGGCCGTGGACGCCGCCAAGCGGGCGCGCGACACGCTCGGCGGGATCGTCGAGGTGATCGCGCGCGGTCTGCCCGTTGGGCTGGGCTCGTACGTTTCCTGGGATCGGAAGCTCGATGGCCGGCTGGCCGGTGCGCTCATGTCGATTCCCGGGGTCAAGGGCGTGGACATCGGGTTGGGAACCGTGGCGGCGGGCGAGCGCGGCTCCGTCGTGCACGATCCGATCACGCGCGGCGGTGGCTCCACCACCGGTGGGTTCCACCGCGACAGCAACCGCGCCGGCGGCCTCGAAGGCGGCGTCACCACCGGCGAGCCACTCACGCTCCGGGCCGCGATGAAGCCCATCTCGACCCTGATGCGTCCGCTGGGCACGGTGGATCTCGTGACGGGCGGCCCCTCCAAGGCGCAGGCGGAGCGCTCGGACGTCACGGCGGTGCCTGCCATGGGCGTCGTCGCCGAGGCAATGACGGCCCTCGTGCTGGCGGACGCGCTCGCCGAGAAGTTCGGCGGCGACTCCCTGGGCGAGCTCAAGGCGAACTACGACGGCTACCTCGCCAGCCTCGCCGCGCGCTGGCGGTCCGGCGACGCGGGGTGAGGCGGCACATCATCCTGATCGGCCTGCCGGGCGCCGGGAAGACGAGCGTCGGCGGACACGTGGCGGCGCTCCTCGGAACGCGGTTCCGCGACCTCGATGTGGACATCGTCGACACTGCGGGCGCGGATATCGCGACTATTTTCCGCGATCGTGGGGAGGCCGCGTTCCGCGACCTGGAGCGCGCGGCAATGACGCGCGCGCTCGACGACGACCCGCACGTGATTGCCCCCGGCGGTGGTTGGGCCGCGCAGCAGGGCAACCTCACCGCCGCGGCGGAACGCGCGCTGGTCGTCCTGCTCGCGTGTACCGCCGAGGTCGCGGCGGAGCGGTTGGCGGGCACGCACGACCGGCCGCTGCTCCAGCCCGATCCGCCCGGCGCGCTGCGCGCGTTGGCCGAGGCGCGCGCCGCGTCCTACGCACGGGCGGAGGCCACCGTCGAAACGGTTGGCCACGATGTCGAGACCGTGGCGCGGGAAGTCGCCGTGCTTGCGCGATCTCGGGGGTCGTGGTAATTATGGCCGCAGCTCCGGGAAAGGCAGGACCCGCGCGGCAGCATCGACAAGTCGTTTGTTTCCAACGCGATGCCTATCCGGCCTAGGGGGAGTTTCCCGGTTCCCACTAGGCCGTTCGGATATTCAGGCGGTGCGGGTTGACCGCCAGTTGAGGGGTGGGGCGTAAGGGTATCCCAGGCCGCTCCGTCCCAAGGGGAGTTATGGCAAGAGCGAAGAGCGCACTCGTCGTCGTCGAGTCGCCCACCAAGGCGAAGACGGTCGGCAAGTACCTCAAGGATCTCGGTGGCGAATTCAAGCACTTCGCCGTGAAGGCCACGGTGGGGCATCTGCGTGTCTTGCCCCAGCGTGAGCTTGGCGTGGACGTCGACAAGGGATTCGCGCCGAAGTACGTGACGATCCGAGGGAAGGGAAAGACGCTCGCGGAATTGAAGAAGGCGGCCAAGTCCGCCGACACGGTCTACCTCGCCACCGACCCGGATCGCGAAGGCGAGGCGATCGCGTGGCACGTCGCCGATCAGCTCGCTTCGGGCACCGACGTGCGCCGCGTGCTGTTCCATGAGATCACGAAAGACGCGGTGCGGAACGCCATCAAGCATCCCACTACGATCGACGACCTCAAGGTCGAGGCGCAGCAGGCGCGGCGCATTCTCGACCGCCTGGTGGGATACAAGGCGAGCCCGCTGCTCTGGAAGTCCATCAAGACCGGCCTCTCGGCGGGCCGCGTGCAGACCGTCGCGCTGCGGCTGATCTGCGAGCGCGAAGGCGGGATCCGCGAGTTCACCCCAAAGGAGTACTGGTCCATCGAGGTCGACCTCGAGGCGCATCGCAAGAAGTTCGAGGCGAAGCTCCACAAGATCGCCGGCCATCGCCCCGAGCTACCGAACGCAGCGGCCGCCAAGAAGGTCGTCAAGGCCGTCACCGGCAAGCCGTTCATCGTCTCGGCCGTGGCGCGCCGCCAGCGGCGCAAGAACGCGCCGCCGCCGTTCACGACCAGCACGCTGCAACAGGAAGCCGCCAAGCAGCTCGGCTTCTCGGCCCAGCGGACCATGCGCACCGCGCAGCAGCTCTACGAGGGCGTCGAGGTCCCGAAGGAAGGTCTCGTCGGTCTCATCACCTACATGCGCACCGACTCGACGCGCGTGGCGCCGGTGGCGCTGGAAGCCGTGCGGGACTTCATCAAGAAGGAATACGCGAGCGAGTACCTGCCGGCCAAACCGAACGTGTTTGCGAGCCGTGGCTCTTCGCGGACGCAGGACGCGCACGAGGCCATCCGCCCGTCGGACGTGTGGCGGCGGCCGGAGGCCTTGAAGAAGGCATTGTCCCCGGACCAGTCGAAGCTGTACCGACTCATCTGGCAGCGCTTCGTCGGCTCGCAGATGGCTCCGGTGCTCTACGACACGACGACCATCGACTTCCAGGTGGGCGACTACCTGTTCCGGGCCACCGGGTCGGTGGTCAAGTTCGACGGCTACCACGCGGTCTTCCACGAGGGCCACGAGGCCGAAGAAGGCCGGACGCTCGAGGATCTGAAGCCGCTGCCGGAGATGAAGGCGGGAGACGAGGCGAAGGTCAAGCAGATCACGCCCAACCAGCACTTCACGGAGCCGCCGCCGCGCTACAGTGAAGCGAGCCTCGTCAAGGAACTGGAGAAGCGCGGCATCGGGCGGCCCAGTACGTACGCCGCCATCATCTCGACGCTCAGAAACCGGGACTACGTCACGCTCGCCGATCGTCGCTTTCAGCCGACATCCCTTGGCGAAACGGTCTCCCGCGTGCTCGTGGACCGCTTCCCCGACATCTTCAACGTCGCGTTCACCTCCGAGATGGAAAACGAGCTGGACAAGGTAGAGGAGGGCGACCTCGGGTGGGCGGAAGTGCTGCGCAACTTCTACGGCCCGTTTGCCAAGGCGCTGGAGAGTATCGATCCGGCGGACATGATCCGGCAGGCGAACCCGGACGCGGCGGAGATGGAAGGGAAGCCGTGTCCCGAGTGTGGGAAGGGCACGCTCAAGGTACGGAGTGGACGCTTCGGGCCGTTCGTGGCGTGCTCCAACTACCCGACCTGCCGCTTCACCAAGCCGTTGAAGCGCGACAAGGTGCCGGACCGGCCCACCGACGAGAAATGTCCCACGTGCGGGCGGCCGATGGTGATCAAGACGGGCCGGTTCGGTGAGTTCCTCGCCTGCACGGGCTATCCCGAATGCAAGACCACACGGCCCATTCCGCTCGGCGTGAAGTGCCCGAAGTGTGGTGAGGGGGAGCTGGCGGAGCGGCGCACGAAGCGCGGACGCTCGTTCTTCGGCTGTTTGCGCTACCCCGAGTGTGATTTCTCCACCTGGTACCGGCCGACGCCGGTGACCTGTCCGGAGTGCGGGTTCGTCGGGGCGGAGCAGCGGAGCACGAAGGCGCGGGGAGAGTACCGGCGCTGTCTCAAGTGCACCCACGAGTTCACCGTGGAAGAGGGAGCGGCGGCGCCGGTCGAGGCGTGACCGTCACCGTCGTCGGCGGCGGCCTCGCGGGATGCGAGGCCGCGTGGGCGCTGGCCGAGCGCGGCGTGCAGGTCCGCTTGTGCGAGATGCGCCCCACCGTGCGGACGGCGGCCCATCAGACGGATCGCCTGGGTGAGATCGTCTGTAGCAACACGTTCAAATCCACCGACATCACGAACGCGCACGGGCTGCTCAAGGCGGAGCTGCGCCTGCTGGGGAGTCTCTTGCTCGACGTGGCGGGCGGTGTGCGCGTCCCGGCCGGCACCGCGCTCGCCGTGGACCGGGACCTGTTCTCGGCGGAGGTGACGCGCCGCGTCGAGACGCACCCACGGATCACGGTCGCGCGCGCAGAAGTCACCGAGCTGCCGTCACCCGGCATCGTGGCGACCGGTCCGCTCACGTCCGACAGGCTGGCGGAGCGCATCGCTGCGCGGCTGGGCCAGTCGGCGCTGGCGTTCTATGACGCCATCGCCCCCATCGTGTCAGGGGAATCGCTCGATCACACCGCGCTGTATCGCGCGTCGCGCTACGGCAAGGGCGACGGCGACGACTACCTGAACGCGCCGCTGACGCGCGAGGCGTACGGGACGCTGGTGACCGCGCTCAAGACGGGCGAGCAGTTCCGCGGGCACGCGTTCGATGAGACGCCGTACTTCGAAGGATGTCTTCCCGTCGAGGAGATGGCCGCGCGCGGGGATGACGTGATGCGTTTTGGGCCCCTGAAGCCGGTTGGCCTGCCCGATCCGCGTACCGGGCGCATTCCGTACGCGGTCGTCCAATTGCGACGCGAGGATCTGGCGGGACAGATGTGGAACCTGGTGGGGTTCCAGACGCGGCTCCGCATTCCGGAGCAGCAGCGCATCCTCCGGACGATCCCCGGGCTCGCCAACGCCGAGGTTCTCCGGTACGGGAGCATCCACCGGAACGCCTACGTCAACACGCCCGCCGCGCTCACCGCGCACCTGTCGGCCAAAGACGATGAGCGGTTGCTGTTCGCCGGTCAGCTGGTGGGTGTCGAGGGGTATACGGAGTCGTTGGGTGTGGGGTTGTTCGCCGGCGTCACGCTGGCACGCATGCTGGCGGGCGACCCGCCCGTGCTCCCTCCCCCGGAGACCATGCTGGGCGCGTTGCTGCGTTACGTGCACACGTCGGACGCGCGACATTTCCAGCCGATGAACGCGAACTTCGGGCTGTTGCCGCCGTTGGAGAATCCGCCGCGGGACAAGCGTCTCAAGAAGCAACAGCTGGCCGAGCGGAGCCTGGCGGCGGTGGGCGCGTTCGCGCGCGAGGTCGGAGGAGTGCCGGCGTGAGCGAGAGCCCCGCGCGGCCCGAGGTAGGGGAGTTCGTGCTCTTTCTCGAGAAGGAGCGGAACGACTCGCCGCACACGGTGCTCGCCTACCGGCGCGATCTGGCCGAGTTCATGGCGTTCGCCGACGAGTACTACGGGGCTGCGTGGCAATGGGGCGGCGTGGATCGGCTCACGCTCAGGAGCTTCATGGGCGAGCTGACTCGGCGCGGCCAGTCGAAGCGGTCCATCGCGCGTGCCGTCTCCGCGCTC
>CAYWNR010000006.1:0-24411 GCA_964459705.1 uncultured Gemmatimonadaceae bacterium
CGTCGGAGCGGCCACCGGCTGGATCATCGCTTTTCTCGTCGGGGTGGGGTTCGCCCTGCTCTACGCGGGGTTCTTCGAGCGGCGCCTGCCCGGCGGAGCGCTCGGCCGCGGAGCGCTCTACGGCGTTCTGATCTTCATCCTCGCCCAGCTGGTGTTCATGCCGCTCGTCGGCGGCGGCGTCTTCTCGCGCGGCGATGTGGAGATGATCGTCGGCAGCCTCTTGGGCCATCTGGTCTACGGTGTGATCGTTGGCTGGATCTACGGCATGCCGGCTGGTGCGATCAGGCGGCGGCCCGGCCAAGCGACCTAGCCGGCCGTCGGGACGCGCCCGGGCCGGGAGCGCCACGCGCTGAACGACCCGGCAAGCGGCGGAGCTGGTGAGACGCGCTCAGCGCGGCATTGCGCTCCCCGCCGGTTGCGGCAGCGGCACATCCGAGTTGAAGCTCACCGCGACCACTTGCCAGCTCGCCATCGCGTCTCGGTGGTAGACCACGAGCTGCTTGGCGGTGTCCACCGGCAGGCCGTGGAACTTCATGACGATGCTGCTCGTTCCCCACGCGAGGTTGCCCTCACCCCGCACCTGCACGTCCGAGAAGCTGAACTCCTCGACGGTCGGCGAGTGCTCGGCCCAGGCCTGGATGGCGGCGCGGCCCACGACCATGGGGCCGTTGGGAGGCAGGAACACGGCGTCGTCCGCAAACTGGGCGGCCCACGCAGCGTAGTTGCCAGCCTGGATCCACATCACCGTACTGTCGAACATGCCGCGCAGCATGGTCTCGTCCTGCGCGGTGAACGCGGGCGCCGGTTTGCAGCCGAGCACCAGGCTCATGAGCATGGCGATGCCGATGGAAGCGGTACGTCGACGCATGATCCCTCCCGGGTGAACGACGAACGCGGAGCGGAGCAACGGGACAGAGTATAGTCCGTCGCCGGAAGCCTGCCAGGGTGGCGACGACAGCGGCGAGTCCCTATGCGGGGCGGTACTCCCGAACTAGGTTGCGTGCCGGGGCACGGCGATCGGCGCACGGTGCGGAAGGAGCCGAGGAGGATCGAGTGGCGGACGACCACCGTCGCCCCAACCCAGCTATCCGGAGATGACGATTATGAAAGCCACCGCCGCGCTGCACGATGTGGGTCAGAGTCTCTGGCTCGACAACATCACCCGCGACCTGCTGAACAGCGGGACGCTGAAGCACTATATCGACGAGCTGTCGGTGACCGGACTGACCTCCAACCCCACCATCTTCGATCACGCGTTGCAGAACAGCTCGGCGTACGACGACGCCATCGACAAGCATCTCGAGCAGGGCCGCTCGGGCGAGGACCTGTTCTTCGACCTGGCGCTGGAGGATCTGACCCGCGCCGCGGATCTGTTCCGTCCGATCCACGCGCGGACGAACGGCGTCGACGGATTCGTGTCGTTGGAGGTATCACCGCTCCTGGCCCATGATACGGTCCGCACCCTCGCGGCCGCCAAGACGCTGCACGAGCGGGCGGCGCGACCCAATCTCTTCATCAAGATCCCGGGCACCACGGAAGGCCTGCCCGCCATCGAAGAGGCGATCTTCGCAGGGGTGCCGATCAACGTGACCCTGCTGTTCTCGCGCGAGCAGTACGTCGCCGCCGCGGGTGCCTACATGCGGGGGATCGAGCGGCGCATGGCCGCCGGGCTCAATCCCGACGTCCCTTCCGTCGCCTCCATCTTCATCAGCCGGTGGGACGTGGCGGTGGCGGACACGGTGCCGTCCGAGCTCGTCAACCAGCTCGGCATCACCGTCGCGGGACGCGCCTACCAGGCCTATCACGAGCTGCTCGATTCCGCCCGCTGGCAGCGCGCCTTCAATGCCGGCGCCCGGGCGCAGCGCCTGCTGTGGGCCAGCACGGGCACCAAGGACCCGAAGGCCTCCGATACGCTCTACATCGAGGCGCTGGCCTCCCCGTTCACCGTCAACACCATGCCCGAGAAGACGCTGATGGCCTTCGCGAACCACGGCGAAGTGGGCGCCCTGATGCCGGCCAACGGCGGCGACGGCGAGCGCGTCCTCGCCGCCTTTGCCGGGGCGGGCGTCGACGTCGACCTGCTGGCCGCTCAGCTGCAGGACGAAGGCGCGACCTCCTTCTCGAAATCCTGGCGCCAGTTGCTCGCCGGTATCGAATCCAAGAGCTCGGCAATCAAGGGAGCGCATTGACGGACACCACGGTGGACGCGGCACCGCCGCACGCGGCTCGCCGGGCGGACGTCGACGAGAGGGAGCGCCGATGACTCCTGTGCCGTTGCGCCAGCGGCCGGCGTGGGCCGCGCTCGAGGCCCACCATCGACAACTCCAGGGACGCCACCTGCGCGACCTCTTCGCCGAGGATCCGGGCCGCGGCGAGCGCCTGACCGCCGAGGACGCCGGCGTCTTCTTCGACTATTCCAAGAACCGCGTCACGGATGAAACCATGCGGCTCTTGCTGCGGCTCGCCGAGGAATCGGGCCTGCGCGAGCGGATCGATGCCATGTTCCGCGGCGAGAAGATCAACGTCTCGGAGCAGCGGGCGGTGCTGCACGTCGCGTTGCGCGCGCCGCGGGGCGCCGCGATGCTCGTCGACGGGCGGAACGTCGTGCCGGACGTCCATGGCGTGCTCGACCGAATGAGCGCGTTTGCCGACCGGGTGCGGAGCGGGACGTGGACGGGCCACACGGGCAAACGCATCCGCACCGTGATCAACATCGGCATCGGTGGGTCCGACCTCGGACCCGTCATGGCCTATGAGGCGCTCAAGCATTACAGCGACCGCGCGATGCGGTTCCGCTTTGTCTCGAACGTGGACGGCACCGATTTCGCCGAGACGGTGCGGGACCTGGACCCCGGGGAAACGCTGTTCATCATCGCCTCCAAGACCTTCACCACCCTGGAGACGATGACGAATGCCCACACGGCGCGCGACTGGCTGCTCGCCGGGTTCCAGGGCGCGGAGGCCGCCATCGCGAAGCACTTCGTCTCGGTCTCGACCAACGCGGACAAGGTGGCTGCGTTCGGCATCGACCCGGCCAACATGTTCGAGTTCTGGAACTGGGTGGGCGGCCGGTATTCCATGGACTCGGCCATTGGCCTGTCCACCATGGTGGCCATCGGTCCGACACACTTCCGTGCCATGCTCGAGGGGTTCCACCGGATGGACGAGCATTTCCGCACGGCGCCCTTCGAGCGCAACCTGCCCGTGCTGCTCGGCCTGCTCGCGATCTGGTACAACGACTTCTTTGGCGCCGAGACCGTGGCGGTGCTGCCCTACGAGCAATACCTCAAGCGCTTCCCGGCGTATCTCCAGCAGCTCACCATGGAGAGCAACGGCAAAAGCGTGACCGTGGACGGGACCGACGTGGACTACGCCACCGGATCGATCTACTGGGGCGAGCCGGGAACCAACGGTCAGCATTCCTTCTATCAGCTCATTCACCAGGGCACGCGCCTGGTCCCCTGCGACTTCATCGCCTTTGGGCAGACCCTGAACCCACTGGGCCGCCACCACGACATTCTCCTCTCCAATGTGTTTGCCCAAACCGAGGCCCTGGCCTTCGGCAAGACCCTGGAGGAGGTGAAGGCCGAGGGAACGCCGGACTGGCTCGCTCCGCACCGGCTGTTCGAGGGCAACCGCCCGTCCAACACGCTCCTCCTCGATCGGCTGACGCCCGCGGCGCTGGGCACGCTCGTCGCCCTCTACGAGCACAGCGTCTTCACGCAAGGGACGATCTGGAGCGTCGACTCCTTTGACCAGTGGGGCGTCGAGTTGGGGAAGGTGCTGGCACAGCGCATTATCCCCGAGCTCGAAGGCGTGGCCGAGCCGACGCTCGACCATGACAGCTCGACCAACAATCTGATCCGGCGCTACCGCACGCTGCGGCGGTCCGGCCGGAACGGACCGCGCAGCAAGGGGCGCTGAATCGTGCAATTGGGAATGATCGGCCTTGGCCGAATGGGTGGGAACATGGTGCGACGGCTCCTGGCCGGCGGCCACGAGTGCGTGGTCTTCGATCGGTCTGCCGACGCCGTGGCAACGCTGGTCAGAGAAAAAGCGGTCGGCGCCTCCTCTCTCGAGGAGTTCGTCGAGAAGCTGAGCGTGCCTCGGGCGATCTGGCTCATGGTCCCGGCGGCGGTGGTCGACCACACCATCACCGACCTGCTGCCGCTGCTCGAGGCCGGCGACATCGTGATCGATGGCGGCAACTCGTACTACGTCGACGACATCCGCCGTGCGACGGCGGTGAAGCCCGAGGGCCTCCACTACGTGGATGTCGGCACCAGCGGCGGCGTCTGGGGTTTGGAGCGCGGCTACTGCATGATGATCGGAGGGGAGAAGGAGATCGTGGCGCATCTGGACCCGATCTTCGCGTGCCTGGCGCCGGGGTTGGGCGACGTCGCGCGGACTCCGGGGCGCGAGAAGGTCGGCGGCACGGCGGAGCAGGGCTACCTGCACTGCGGGCCGAACGGCGCCGGGCATTTCGTGAAGATGGTCCACAACGGCATCGAGTACGGCATCATGGCGGCCTACGCCGAAGGCATGGGCGTGCTGCGGGCGGCCAATATCGGCACGCAGGAGGGTGCGAGTGATGCCGAGACCACCCCGTTACAGCATCCGGAGCATTACCAATACGACCTCGACCTGACCGACATCGCCGAGATCTGGCGCCGGGGCAGCGTGATCGCCTCGTGGCTGCTCGATCTGACGGCGGCCGCCCTCCTCAAGGATCCGGCGCTCGAGAAGTTCTCCGGCCGAGTTTCAGATTCCGGTGAAGGCCGCTGGACTATCAAGGCCGCCATCGATGAGGGCGTGCCGGTCCATGTCCTCAGCGCGGCGCTCTACGAGCGCTTCAGCTCCCGCGGGCAGGCGGAATTCGCCGACAAGCTGCTATCGGCCCTGCGGTACGAGTTCGGCGGGCATGTCGAGAAGCCGGAGGGCAGTTAGGGCAGGAGGGCGCCGTGGCTCTGGAGTTGCCCGACTTGCGGGACCGGAGCGGGCTGTCAAAACCTTTTGCCGCTTCCGGGCAGAGACACAACAAGCCCCTCCCTACCAGGGAGGGGCTTGGCGTGAGGGAGAGGAAGCGGGGCCTACGGCCGCCAGCTCGGCTGGATGTCGTTCACGAACCCTCCGGCATCCGCACCGCGGCCGATCAGGATCCGATCGGTGAAGTACGTAGCGGCGGTGACGGTTCGCGGCAGCTTGAAGATGAAGATGTTGCCATATGCCGTGTCGAAGCCCGTGAGCACGATCTCCTGCCCATCCGGTGACCAGTCATAGCCCAAGACGTCGGTGTTGAAGTCGCACACCTGTTCGTCCGTGATGCGACGCTGGTTGCTGCCGTCGGCGTTCATCATCCACGCGTCGAAGTTGCACGACTGATCGCGCGTGAAGAGCAGTTCCAGGCCGGTCGGCGACCAGAGCGGAGCGCCATCCCAGTCGGTCGTGGCCGTCAACTGCGTGAGATTCGCCCCGTTGCGGTCGATCTTGTAGATGTGCGATACACCCGAGGTGGGGTCGGTCGCGGCGAAGGCGAGCCACTGCCCATCGGTCGACCAGTCCATGTCTCCCGTGATCTGCAGCGGACCCGCTCCCAAGTCCATCGCGTCGGACGACACCGGAGTCACGCCGCCCGCGCCGTCGTACGAGGAGGTGTACATCCGACTCGACGTCGTTCCGCCGGTGGGGTCGATCGAGTCCCGCACGAAGGCAAGGCGATCGGGGTTGAGCGGATCCCAGGCGAACACGCCCGGCCCGCCGTTCCGGTTCACGACGTCGAAGTCCGTCAGGTAGACCTTGCCGGTGCCGTTGCCGATACCGCCCAGGGATGACACCGCGCCCGTCACGTTGCCGATGACGCAGACGTCCATGACCGAGTAGCCGTCGCCGCACTCGAAGGCGAGGTGCGTGCCGTTCGGGCTGTACCGCGGCCAGTAGGTGCTCGTATCGGTGACCAGCGCCACCACGGTGTCGGGCGACGCACCGATCGTGGTGACGAACAGCTGATTCTCGAAACTGTACCCGCCGGTGCGATAGGTGAAGGTGACGCGGCTCTTATCCGGCGACCACCGAGGATTGATGTACTCGTCGTAGAGGCTCGTGGCCGTCCAGAAGCGGCTGCGTGCCGTTCCGTCCGGGGCTACGCTGAACAGTCCCGTCGAGAGTCCGCCCGATGAGTCCCCAGCGAAGACGATGGGACCTGGCGGCGGGCCGCGAACCACCAGTGCCAACTCGGTCGCGGTCCAGACCGTATCGAGCGTGAGTCCCCCACCCAGATCCAGGCCCGTAACGGCTTTGACCGCCGACGCGCCGCGGGATCCGTAGGTCATGACCGTGAAGCTGTCGCCGATGGCCGGCGAGAAGCCCACTGCCACGTTGATGCTCCCCGCGATATCTGCCTGGCCGCTCACCTGGAGCCGGTCGTACTGCGTGCCGGCGATGAGTCCATTGATCTCGAGGTCGATCGTCGAACCGGTATCCTGGGGTAGCGAGCCCGCGATGGAAAGGATCCCCGGCGACGTCCCCGGATTGAAGTCGCCGTTGATGGGGCCCATGGTGGACGCGGCGGCCAGGTTCAGCGTACCGTTTCCCTCGACGACGGCGCCGTCGTAGTGGAAGAACGCCATGTTGAGCCGCGTGGCCGGAGCGATCGTGCCGGTTTGGATGTCGATGGTGCCGTAGTTCCACAGGCCCGGACCGATGCCCGTGGTTCCCGACCCAGATGACTTGCGGAGCGTGCCGCGATTCTCGATTGCGGGGAAGGCGGTGCCCCAGAGGACCCCGAATCCCGTGTCCCCCGGATCCTGGATGTCGAACACCCCTCCGGGCTCGTTGACGATCCCGAAGGTGTTGAAAACGATGTCGCCGCCAGTCCAGGTGATGGTGCCGTAGTTGTGGAAGTAGTTGTTGGCGAGCGTCTTCGTGCTCCCGCTGAGCAGCCCGACCGCACCGGCGGCCAGAACCTTGACTTCCCCTCCCGATAGCGCTCCGCCGCTCCAGTCCAACGCCCCGGTGATCTCGAGCGGATCGGTGCCGGTGAGGGTGCCGCTCGAGAAGACCAGCCTGGGTACGAACAGCGTATCGCCGGTGGCGAAGGTGAACGTTCCATTGAACGCGACGATGCTGTCGGCGACGGTCAGCGGGGCGTTGAACGTCACCGGTCCGTCCTGCAACACGAGCGCGCTCGCGGTGCACGACGCGTTAACCGTCGCGTCGCCCGCGCGGAACCCCACCGTGCCGGCTCCGGTGATTGCGCCGTCGATCGTCTGCGGAAGCAGATCAAAGTGCAGGCTGGTGCCCGCGGCGGTGTTGAACGTCCCCGTGTGCGTTCCCGTCGCGACCATGTAGAAATCGCCGGCCTGAACGTCGACGCTGCCGGTATTGTTCGCCACCCCGGTGACGATTTGCACAGCGCCTGAGTTGACCGTCTTGAGAATTGATCCCTCGTTCAGAAACGTTCCCGGCCCGGTCACGTTGCCCGGTCCCTGAAAGTCCAGGGTCGCGCCCGCGCGGTTGGTGATGCTCGCTCCCGGGGAGCCGACCAGAATGTTGGCGGCCGTGGAGATCACGGTTCCGAAGGTGATCAGCGAGCGGTCGAGCTGGAGCGAAAGCGATCCCTGCAACGAACCCGTTGCGCCACTCGTGAGAATACTCGAGCCGGTTCCCGACTGCGTCCCGCCTGACCAGTCCAGCGTCCCTTCAATCACTACCGTCCCGTCGCCGTAGAGCGTGTCGGCGTCGCTCATCACATACAGGGCGTTGGGACCGAACGTCGCGGTATCGGTGATGGTGAGCGACGTCCCCGCGTGTGCGAAGGTTTGCGTTCCGCTGGCTCCGCCCACTTGCAGCACCGGTACCGAGGCGTCCGCGTCGAGCGTGACCGTGTAGGTCCCGTCGACCGTCACCATGACCGTGTCGTTGGGTCCGGGCGGCGCACCGGTGCTCCACTGGGTCCCGTCGCTCCAGTTTCCGTCTACCGGGTTGAGCCAGGACACCACGCCGATCGCCGCCGCCGCGGTGGCGCCAAGGCTGGCGGAGAGCGCCGGGAACGCCGGTGCCGTTACCTCGACCGACTGCGCCCCGACACTGGGGCCCAGGGTCCAGCTCACCGAGGCGCGGCCACCGGTATCCGCGAGCACCGAGTCGGCGGAGAGGCTACCGCCTCCCGTCGCGGTGAACCGGATCCAGATGCCCGCGACCCCAAGACCGTCGGCGGCCACGGCTCGAACCTCCAACGGAACGGGGAGGCCGAGTCCCACCGTGCCGGACTGGCCGTCACCGGCGGTGACGGTCAGAGAGGTCGGGAGAGGCTGCACGGTCACGTTGGCGGTATCGGCGGGCCCGGTGAGCAGCTTGGCGACGATCCTGGCGGTTCCCCGCGTGCTCCCTCCGACGACGCGACCGCTGTCGGGTCGCTGCACGGTCGCGCGGGTGGTATCGAGGGAGCGCCACCCAATGGGTGTGCCCGGAATCGCGTGGCCGGCGCTATCCAGTGCGATGGCTCCAAGTACCACCGTCTCACCGGTGAACAGGCGCGCGGTGTCGGTGACGAGCTGCACCGCCTCGGCATTGGCGCCGGTGCCAGTGTAGACAAAGGTGAGCGGAATCACGGGCGGATCGCCGGACGCTGTCGCCGTGACGTTCAGCGGCCCGGCGCGGAAGACCGTATCTCCCGCCGCATCCACCATCGCCACCTGCAAGGAGAACACCTCGTCCGCGGCAAAGAGCGGCACGGTCAGTTCGAGGACCACCGAGTCCGCGCCAGACGCGATCTGGATCACGGTGTCCTTCGCGAGGGTCGCGCCGCTGCGGGCCAGGGTGAACCGAATGCTGGTGATCTCGATAATGCCCGCGGCGTCAGTCTCGAACGTCGGGGCGACCGCGAGACGGCCTTCGATAGGGACGACGGGGCCAGCGTCAGAGCAACTCGTTATCCAAAGCGTGCTGGCAACGGCGGCGAACAGTGCGAGGACGACGGGGCGCAGGCGGGTCACGGGGTCTCTCCGCTCGAGCTACTCGGTGGCATGCAGTACTCGGTCAGGCAGCAAATCTTGGACCCAAATGCGCTCCGCTTCAAGCGGGATGAATCTGATCCCATTTGGCGTGGGGGGGCTCGGCTCAGCGGCTGGCCGACCGCCAGAACGCGAACCGTGTCCGCACGCGATCGGCACGGTCGCCTGCATGAAGGGGAGAGGTGAACGCGGTGTGGCCGCGGCAGCGCCAACCGCCGGTCCCGCGAAGGCGGAGCTTCGATTCCCATGGCGTGCGGCCACGGAGGAAACGCCTTTGGGGAGCGATCGCCATGGTGGAGGTGCTTGCCTGGCGGAGGTGTGAAGGCGCAGTTTATAGGAGATACCGCGCGTCCGCCGGCCCGGGGTCGAGCCTTATCGCGACGGCCGAGCGTGGGTTGGACGTTAACGAGTTCTGTATACTAGGAGTTGGGCAGCGAGGTCAGCATGCGAGTGACGTCCCGTTTCGTAGTCTTCGCCTTGACCCTCGGCCTCGTGGTCTGCACTCCTCTCCCGATTGACCAATCGCCCACACCTCTCCGACTCGAGCCGCAATTCAGCATCCCAACGGCTATTCCGGACACCGTGCTCTATCTCGAGTTCATCGTCGGCCCTGATGGGCGCCCCGAGGCCGGGACCCTTCGATTCGTGGACGCTCGGAATCGTCCGGTTCAGTACCCGCAGGCCCCAGCCTTCCTGGATTCCGTCTGGGCCGCCGTTCGACAGTGGGAGTTCACTCCGGCGCAGTATCAGGGCGCTCCGATCCGCGCCCTCGTGAGCCAGCCTGTTATTCACCGATGGATCCCGCAAGCCGACACGGTTTCGGTGCACTCGCTGCCCAACAAGGGATTGCTGCAGACGGGCGCGCGCCGGCCATTGTTCTCACTCGCCTGGAGAGTGCGTAGGTAATGTCGTTTGACACACGTTGCCGCGAGCCGAGAACGGCCCGCTGCAGAACCCCAGGACGTTATGCGGCACCAACTATCGCCTATGAAACAAGCCTACGTTGCCCAGAACCAAGTCGACGCACAGCTGGTTGCCGACGAGTTGCGTGCCGCGGGTATCCACGCAGTGGTCAAGATGGACACGGTCGCCGCGCCATCGATACCGTTCCCGTCAGTGTGGGTGGAGGATCGTGACCTGGCACGGGCCCAGGAACAGCTCTCAGGTCTCGCGGATTCGCCGGGCGGTGCCGCCTAACACCATTAAGAAGTTCCCCGTCAAGGAGCCGCAGTAACCCCGGCGGCGAGCGCTGCTCGCCGCACGTGCGGGCACCTTCCAGCTCGGCGGCGATGGCTTGGCGTATCGACTGGCCGTCACGCGCGGTGGCGGCCAAACACCATTCAGGGCTCGCCCGCTCGACGCCGTTGCGGCCGAGCGATCGCCGCGGACCGCGGCGGTCCCAGATACGTCGTTAGCCCAACGCCGGGCTTCCCAATCAGGCGCGTGCGCCCGCGTCTGCGGACGCAGTTAGGCGGGTGGGCTTGCCTGGCGTGGCCACGTCGCGTGCTTCCGGTGACTCAGCGCGCGACCCTTGAACCGATCGTCAAATGCCTCCTGGGTCGTCAACACGTGATAGACGATGCGCGCCAGCTCCAAGGCGACGAGGGTGCGCGCGATCCGGAGCAGCTTGCGCCGCGCCTTCGCCTTGAAGAACGCCCGGATCTCGGGGTAGTACTGCACGGCGCGGATGCCCGCGTGGCTGAAGGCCAGCTTGAGGTAGCGGTTGCCAGCCTTCGACCCGGAGCGGTGGCGCGTGCGCGGACCGGAGTTGACCGCCCCGGGGACCAACCGACTGTAGGAGAAGAACTGGCCGACGGACGGGAACCGGGTGATGCCGTCGATCTCGGTGTAGATGGTGAACGCATTCACCTTCCCCAGCCCGGGGATCCACAGCAGCCGTTGCACGTCCGCGTTGGGAATGAGGTGTGGATAGAGCGCCCGCTCCAGGGTCGTGATCTGCTGGGTGCACAGTTGGATCTGCGCCGCATGACACCCGGCGTGCAGCTGGTAGCAGGCGTCGAGCTGTCCTACGTCCGACACGTTGAACTTCTCGAGCAGCCGGTCAATGCTGTTCTGGGCACTGACACACTTCTCCACCAACCGCAACCGCGTGCGCATCAGATCCCGGGCGCCGCGCTGCTCGGGGCGGATCCTGTGGGCCACGGGGATGAGATCCGCCCGGAGCAGCACGCCGAGCGTGTCCGCGTCGACCTGATCCGTCTTGACCTTCGCCGCGGCGATCGCTTTGACCCGCGTCGCGTGGGCCAGCACAAGGTCGATCCCCTGCGTGGTCAGCACGTCGGCCAACCAGTACCAGCCTCCCGTGGATTCGACCACCGCGCGATGCGGCCCCGGGAAGTGGGCGCAATACCGCTCGAGCTGGAGCGCCGTGTTCGGGACGCGCGCCTGTTTGACCGCCGGGCCGTCCGGCCCGTAGGTTGTGATGACGGAATCGCGCTTGTGCTGGTCGATGCCGGAGTACGCCATGGGGTGCCCTCCTGGAGTGACGGATCACGATCTTCGCCGATCGTTGCGACGCTACTCCTTGAGGGCACTTCTTGGAAACATCAGGCGCTTGCTGCTGGCGGGCGCGCGCTAGCGGGCCGCTCACTCGCGTGGTAGGCTCCTGGGTAGCGTCGTTTGATCAGACGTTGCTGCTGGTGAGATGATGCCTGCAGCAGAACCGCCAACACGTTGGACCGCCGCGAGGTCTGATGACTGAAACGGTCTGCGTTCGCACCTTCGCCGATCGTATCGCCGCCGAAGCTGCCGAGGCCGTGCTTCGTGGCGCCGGCATCGAGGCGTTTATTCGTTCCGATGATGCGGGGGGGGCGGCTCCCCATATCGGGTACACCACGGGTGGCGCCCGGCTCATGGTCAAGAGCGGTGAGCTGGAGCGGGCGAAACAAGTACTGCAAGATGTGCAGGGCTGACAGCGCGCCCCAAGCGACGTCCAACAAGGGACTGCTGCAGACGGGCGCTGCGCTTGGCGTTCCTCTCCCTCGCGTGGCGGGCTCGGTGCTTGTGTCGTTTGATACACGTTGCTGCTGGCGAGCAGTCGCCCGCTGCAGAACCCCAAGTCGTTAGGTGGCAGCGAGTATGGCACGAATCGAGTCGGGCTCCGATCCTGACCGAATGCGTCGCTCCGCGGTGACCTTGTTCCTGAAGATCCTGGACCTGGACCCGGAGCTCGCAAACCGGCCGGTGGCCCGTCTCTGTGCCCTGATGCTCACAGACGCTCTGCACGGCGGCTGGGAGGAAGTTCGCGTTCGTGCGCCAGGTCCGAAGGGCGCTAGCATCCTGTACGCGCGCGCCGGCGAGAGAGTCGAAGTCATGCAGGTACCGACGGCGGCGCAGACTCTGTTTGTCAACCGCCTCAAGGTTATGGCGAAGCTCGACCTAGGCAGGCCCGCTGTTCAAGAGGGATTTCTCAAGGTGCGACTCCAAGGTCAGGCGTCCGAAATCACGGTAACGGTTCGCCGTGCCGGTGATGCGGAGGAGGCCTCCCTTCGCTTGCCGGCACCGGTGCTTCCTTTTGCCGGTGAGGGGGGGGTGAACGGCCGGAGACATGGGTAACAAATAGACCGGGGACATAGGTAACAGTCAGGTCTCCGATCGCCGAGGCTTGGCGCGCAGCAGCACCGCCAACACGTTAGCAACTGTGTTGAACCGCTAGGTCCGGAGCTCTCCAGCGAGCGTTGCATCGACCTGACGGCCTCTCGCCTGCTCGGAACGGCGACCTCTCCGCGAGCCAGACCCACGAGTTGCACAATCGGCGGATCTTCAACGGACGCTTCGCCACGGTGCTCTCCATGGCGGCGACACTCGATGGGGTGGCTGCCGACGGACGATCTACCTGAGCGACGGCGCGAGCTCGCTCACGCCGGCGTCGAGAGCACGAGCTGTCCCGTCGGCATGCTGAACGTCACGATGTACTGCTCCAGCAGGTCGGTCCCGACGATCCCCCGGACCCCCGCGGCGCTCAGCCGGTCGTCGAGCAGCGGCGGCAACGCCCCGCTGTGCAGGGTCGCCCAGAGGGAGCCGAACTCCACCGGGACGAGCCGGACGGGCGTCTCGAACAAGCCGGCGGATGGATGGAAGTCCCGCACCGTCGCGACCGCGGGATAGGTCGCGATCAACTGGTCGGAGAGATACGAGAGCCTGGCGCCCGTATCGAGGAACGCCCGGACGTCGGTGCCATCCAGATGGAACTGCACGGTCGGGATGCCGACGAGCGGCTTGATAGGGACGACCTCGCCGGGCGGCAGGGGATCGTCGGGTTCCAGGAAGCGCAACTCGCCGGCTTCCACGTCGATCTGGAACACGCGCTCGCCGAGGAAGTCCATCCCGAGCAGGACGTCGATGCCGGCCCCGATGTGGGCGCTCAGCTTCTCGGTGGTGACCCCGTAGTAGTCACGTTCCAACGGTACCGGCACGCCTTCGAACTCCCAGCCGCGCACGGAGCCGACGCTGATCGGGGCGCCCGTGTCCAGCAGGACGCGGGCGCCTCCCGATTCCAGAATGACATGACCGTCAGCGTACTCCAACCGCATGATCCCCCTGCCGTGGAGCGAACCCGAAGAATCTACCCGCCCGCGGCAGGGACTGCTGCGACGCCCCTCACTGCTTCCCGTACAGGACCTTCCACTCCTCCTCGAACTCGTTGCCGGGTGTCCAGCGCGGTTGCGCGTCCGCGTTGGCGACCCGTAGCGCGGTCTCGAACACGATCCGCATGTCGCGCTCGAGTCCCAAGAGGTTCCACGCCGAGCCGATCTCGTCCGAAACCTGATGGTAGTGGGCCTCTTCGTAGGCCTTGGGATCCACCGCTGGTGGCTCGACGTAGTCGGTCCCGGCCTGGAGGTACAGCGCGGGAATACCGACCTTGGCGAAGCTGACCTGGTCCGAGCGGTAGAAGTGCCCCGCGGTCGGGTCGGGGTCGCCGGCCGCCCGCAGCCCGTGCTCCTCCACCACCGCCCGGAACGTGTCGCCGATCGTGTTGGTCTCGAGCCCGATCGCGGCGACGTCGCGCGTCACGCCAAAGATCTGTGGCATGTCCACGTTGAAGTCCGCCACGATCTGCTTCAGCGGGACCGGCGGGTGCTCGACGAAGGCGGCGCTGCCGAGCGTGCCCGCCTCCTCAGCGGTCACCGCCACGAACATGATCGACCGGCGCGGCTTGGTGGCGACGAACGCCTCGGCCGTGCTCATGATGGCGGCGACCCCAACCGCGTTGTCCCAGGCGCCATTGAAGATCGTATCGACCCCGCCCGCGGACGGGTTCATGCCGAGGTGGTCGTAGTGGCCCGTGAACACGACGTACTGGTCGGCGAGCGCCGCATCACTCCCGCGCAACACGCCGGCCACGTTCTGGGTCTGAATGGTGCGCACCGCGGTCTTGATGTGGGCCGTCAGCCGATACCGCGTGTCGCGCGGACGGAACGACCGCTGGGCCGCTAGGTCGAACAGGCCGGTGAGCGTGGTGCCCATCGCGGCGGCGATCCGCTCGGAGGTGGTGGAATCCATCCAGGCCAACAGGTCGAGCTGATAGCTGCGGTCCCAGTTCTCGCGACTGCCGGTATTCCCCACGACGCTGAACGGGTAGCTTGCCGACGCGGTCGTGTGGATGACGATGGCGCCGGCGGCTCCGTGCTTGGCCGCCTGCTCGAACTTGTACGGCCAGCGCCCGTAGTAGGTGCGGGCCGCCCCGCCGAACAACGCCTGCCCATTCTCCTCGACCGGCGGATCGTTGTTGAGGAACAGGAGGACCTTGCCGCGGACGTCTGCGCCCTTGAAATCGTCCCAGCCGTACTCGGGCGCCTCCACCCCGTAGCCCACGAACACGATCGGGACGTTCCGCAGGTCGACCACGTCCTTGCCGGCGGTAGACCAATACGTGATGGTCTCGTCATTCCGGAGGGGCAGGGCACCGCCCGGTCCGCGCATGGTCAGCGATGAGGCCGCGGCATCCTTCTTCATGCCGGTTAGCTCGAACGGCAGCAGATAGGAGTCGCCGGCCGCAGGCGCCAATCCGATTTCCTCGAACCGGCGCGCGATGTAGGCCGCGGCGCGGTCCCCGCCCGCGGTGCCGGTTCCCCGGCCCTGCATGGAATCGGCTGACAGCGCGGCGGCATCCGCGCGCAGGCCGTCCGCGGTGATCCGCGCGGCCGGATCCGGCCCGCAGGCCAAGACGAAGCTCGCGGTAGCGACACAGGCAAGACGATACAGCATGACGAGACCAACCCTCGAACGAGAGAGAATGCAGAAGGGCCGGCTCGGTACCGGCCTCTGGCACGATAACTACGGGTACTGGGAGGTTGCAGGGGCGGAGAAGGGAGAGCGGGATGCCTTCAGGCCGCTCCGTTCGCCACCACGCTGGTGTTGCCAACAACGCACCGCAAACTCATTCGCTCGAGCCCAAGTCGAGATCAGGATACAGCTTTTGTGTGCACTCCGGGCATATGCCGTGGCTAAACTCCGCCTCGGAGTGCTCCCGGACGTAGCTCTCGATCTGGTTCCAGTAGCCACGGTCGTCGCGAATACGCTTGCAGGACGCACAAATGGGCAGAAGGCCGCGCAGGGCCTTGACCTTGGAGAGGGCGTCCCGCAGCTCGATGACGAGCCGCTCGCGCTCGGCTTCGGCCCGCTTCCGCTCCGTGATGTCCCTGGAGATACCGAACGTGCCAATGGCGTTCCCCGCCTCGTCATAGAGAGGCACTTTGGTCGTCGAAACCCAGGTGTCCGGACGAGCGGGCCAGGTTTCCCGTTCTTCGGTGGTCAACGTTTGCCGCGTCCGCATGATCACCTGTTCATCCTCGAGGGCCTGCCGTGCGTGTTCTGGTGTGAAGAAGTCGCCGTCGGTCTTGCCCACGGCCTGAGCGGGATCGTCCAACCCGAACAACTGGGCTTGAGCCTTGCTGATTCGGATGAAGCGGCTGTCAGCGTCCTTGAAGTAGACGAAGTCAGGCGTGTAGTCCATGAGGGTCTGCATCAGGAACTGTTCGTAGGATAGCGCCTCGACCGCGCCCCCTTCCGCCGCCCGGTCATCATCGGAATTCCCAGACATCGCCAAGCACCTCCTCTGACTCGCGTCGCGCGCCGCCACGCCAGTCGACCGAGTCTCCCCCCTTATGACTCCGGCCATCTACGGCAGAACCTATCTGCCAGGTGATTACACCACAACACGCTGTGATCGATCCGGCCCTCATGAACGCTTGTCGAACGCCAGCACGTTCGTGTCGTCGTCAGTGAGTCTGGCGCCTGTATCCAAGAATGCCCGGGCGTCGGTTATGTCCAGATGGCCCCCCCATGAGCAGCGTGATCGGGACGATCGGGGGAGCCACTACGCGGGGACGAGCTATCAACGCGTGCTGGCGGCGCACGGCGGCATCGCGAGCATGAATCGCCGGGGGAACTGCTGGGACAACGCGGTGGTCGAGAGTTTCTTCGCGACGCTCAAGACCGAGCTCGTGGCGAATGCCCATTGGCGGCGTCCCGCCGAGGGGATCGCCGCGCTCAGCCAGTATCTTGTGTGGTACGACGACCAGCGCCGGCACTCGACGCTCGGCTACGTCAGCCCCGCAGCGTTCGAACGGCAGCCCACGGCTACTGAAACCCGTGTTCACGCAATCGAGGCAAGACCATCCCTGCAAGCCGCGTCAGCATGATGGGCCACTCCCGCGACTCCCACCTTCTCCCGCGCATTCCTTTGCACCAAGACTCTCCCTATGAGCCACCCGGCCGATTCGGCCGGCTCACCCGCAACATCGTCTCCGGCAGGTTGCGAATCCGCTCCGGCAGGCGCGCCCATTGCTCCGGCGTGAGGATCTTCCGTAGTGCCGCGTGCACCGCTACGACATCGGCCCGCGCGCGCTGGAGGACCGGCCGCACCGATTCGAGCAGCTGACGTGGTTCCGGATTGGCACCCGCGGCTTCGACGGCCTTTTGCAGCGTGTCGGCGCGGGCGGCACTGCGTGCGGCGAGGGAATCCCGTACCGACTCGAGCTGCGTGATCTGCTCGGGTGTGAGCGCGAGGTGGACGGAATCCTGTTGGCCCAAAACCAGCTCCGCCGGGTTGGGTAGCACCGTCTCCAACCGCGCCAGCATGTTGCCGGGCCCGCTACCGGGCCGGCCGAACCCGCCGCCACCAGCGCCACCGAAGCCACCACCGCCACGCCGACCCGCACCGCGCAACTGATCGAGGGCCTGGCGGCGCCGGTCGGGGCCGAGGGTAATGCGCGCCTGGAAACCGATCTGGAACGGCGCGCGGAACGCGTTCGCCGACCCGCCGGTGGCGCCGAATCGATCGTTGACCTGATAGGTGAAACGCTGTTGCTGCGGATCGAAGCCGGTGACGTAGAGCAGCGTGGGATCGGGGCGCGTATTGAGACCCCATCCCTTCGCGCCGTTGGCTCCGTGGAGGACCTCATCCACGGCGCGGAGGAAGTTCACCGTCACGATCGAGATGGCGAGCCGGCGATTGAGCCCGAGGAATCCCGGGCGCCAATTGAATTGGAAGTCGAGCGAAGATTGCCACGGGCCGGTGCAGGCGTTGCGCTCCGCCACCTGCCCGAGATGGTTCATGAGACAGTTCCGCACGGACCCCGACGCGGTGGCGAGCAGGCTCGCGATGGCGTCGCCCTCTGCTCCGCTCCCCGCCGAGAACAGATAGGCTCGGTCGTTGCGGGAGCCGTCACCGTTGATGTCGCCCCCCACCATGGGGGTGTAGGGCGAGCCCGAGGTCAGCCGCCCGATGGATGTGAGCTCGATCGACGCGCCGAACGGATACGTCAGCGTCACCAGGAACTGGTGGCGGCGCTCGAAGTCGCTCCGCGCCCATTCCAGCGCGTTGGGGTTACCGGCGGTGGTGGCGCCGCCTCCCCCACCGAAGCCGCCGGGACCACGGCCCGTCGCGCCCTGGTCGCGCGCGTGCTGATAGGTGTAGGCGGTCCGCAGCTGAATGCCGCGACCGAGGATCCCGCCAACGCTCACCGAGACCTGCCACGACTCGCTGGCGAGGTCGCTGCGCAGCTCCGCCACCTGACCGAAGGCGGGGTTGATCCGGGAGTCCGTGAACCGCAGGGCGCCGCTCGCGGGCGAAATCTGGCTGGGATCGACGTACACCGGCCGGTCGGCTTCTCCGCCGAGGAGGAACTTCGGCACGGTGTCGAGGTTCAGGTCGCGGGCGCCGGCCTGGCTGACACCGCGCGCGTAGCTCGCATCGACGTTGAGCCGGAACAGGGTCGAGAGCGTTCGCTGCGCGCCGAGCGACCCGCGCCAGGCACGGGCGGCGGTGAAATCCGGCGTAAAGACCGTCACCGTGCGTGACGGTCCCAACTGCATCGGCCCGATGCCGAGGCAGGCGTCCGGGATGGCGGTTGGCGTGGTCGCGAACGCGCTCCAATCGGCGCCGGGCACTGTGGGGCCCGTGCAGACGATCTCCTGACCGGCGGGGTCGAGACCGGTGGCTCCGTACGCGCGGTTCACCAACCCTCTCGGCAGGGGGCTGCGGAATTCGCCGATCCCCCCGCGGAGAATCAGCGCCGGTGGCGTGGTCAGCCGCCCACGCCCCGTCTCGCCGCCAATGGCAAGGGTGAAGCCCGTGCGCGGGCTCAGATGCCATTCGGCGGGCAGCGCATCGGTCCGCCGACCGAACGCCGAGTCGACGGCCGGGTTGTAGGCCGGCGCGCCAGCAAACCCGCCGCCCTCGAGTCGGAGCCCGTACGTGATCTGGAACCTGGGGGAAGACTGCCATATGTCGGCGGCGAAGAACGACCAGTCGAGCTGGTTGGTGGCGCGCTCGACGACGCCGAGGGTCCGGCGGAAGCTCGCGGCCCTGTCCGCCTCGAGATCCGCGAGCGATTGGTACGTGTAGGTACCAGTCAGGTTCCCGGCCGGCGTGTTCCACTGCCGCTGCGACGCGAATTGGCCGCCGAACTTGGCCCGATGTCCGTGTCCAGCCAGCCAGGACACCTCGTCGATTCCCTCGATCCTGGTGGAGCTGGAGTTGGTGGGGAGGCCCGAGCTTCCGCCGAACACGAGCGTCGTGACACCGGTGGCGGTGTCGCCGAGGGCGGAGGCGACCTGTACGCGCCCCTGCGGCAGGACGAGAAACGGATCGCCGTTGCTGTGGTCGCGTTGGAGCGAGACGCGCGCGTCGTTGAGGATGCGCATGCCGAACCGCGAGGTCACCGAGAGCTGCCCCCCGCCACCCCCGCTGGCCGACGTCCCGCCGACTTCGGGCATCGAGAGCGGCCCGAGACGCGACGGATCGGTCGACGTGCCGCGCCAGTCGCCCCGGAGCGTCACGGTATGCGCGTTCGACGCGAGGAAATCGAGTCGCAGCATTCCCGAGAGGTTGTCGCTGCTGCGCCCGCCGTTGATGGGCGCCCCGCGGGGAATCCCGAGGGAATCGAGGATGCTCAGGAACCGCGCCACGGAATCGGAATTCACGCCGAGCCGATTGAAGTCACCAGCGGTCGCGGTGAGCAGCGTCTGTTGCGGATCGGAGCGCAGCCGCGCCTGTCCCGAGCCGAACACGAACAGGCGGTCGCGGATGATGGGACCACCGAGCCCGCCGGAGATGAGGTTCTGGGTGAACCCCTGCGTGTAGGCAGACGAGCTGTCGAGGGAGAACGCCAGAGCGTCGTCCCGCAACGTGTAGCCGGACGTGCCCTGCAACACGTTCGAGCCGGACCGGGTCGTGGCGGCCACGAGCCCACCTGAGAACTGACCCCGCGAGACGTCGTACGTGCTCGTCACCACCCGCGTCTGCCTCAGCGCGTCCTGCGGGATGGACCCCGAGCCAAACAACAAGCCGTCGAGCGTGAGCGCATTGGACTCCGGTCCGAGGCCAAGGACCGAGAACGCCGTGGCGCTGGTGTCCGTCGCGTCGATGCCGACCACCCCCGGCACGAGTGTGGCGAGGAGGTTCAGGTCGGCCGCGTCGATCGGGAGCCGGGTGATCAGGCCCGGATTGAGCACCTGTTCGGTGGATCCCGGGGTGGGGCGATCCGGGTTGCGCACCGGCGTCGGTCGCTGCCGCCCTTCGATACTGATGGGCTCCATGGTCACGGCGCCCGGCGTGAGCTGCGGATTCCAGATCAGGCGGTCCTCGTCGCTCTGCCGCATGATCACTTCTTGAACCGGCTGATAGCCGATGATCCGCGCGGTCATGCGATACTGCCCGCCGCCGTCCGTGAACAGAATCGTGTACCGCCCATTCTGATCAGTCTGCGCTCGGCGCGTGACCTGGGTCTCGAGGGAATAGGCCTCGATAGCGACCCCGCGGAGGGGCGTGCTGTCGGCGGTGGTGATCCGCCCGGTGATGATGTCGGTCCCGAAGCCGATCTGGGCGGAGGCCGGTGTGGTTGCGGCGAGGAAGATCGCGAATACGGCGGTCCGGGCGGACCAGGCGGACCAGGCGGACCAGGCGGACCAGGCGGACCAGGCGGACCAGGCGGTCCCGGCGGACCCAACGGTCCCGTTGCTCCGGGGTCGGGGAGGATCGTAGAAGCGCGGGCGCGGCATAGGTGTCGTTCGAGAGGGGCTTACAGTACTACGCACACCCACGGGACAGTCGTTGCGGGCGGTTTGTTAAGCGGCGGGCCGACCCGCAGACGGTCGAAGCAGGCACCCCGCCGCCCACGGACCGCCTAGCCGCCTGACCGCTAACCGCCTAACTACACGTCCGCCGTCTGCAAATCCGCGCCTGCGTCCGGGGTCCGTTGTTCCCCGATGACCCAGCGACGCAACGCCTCGGCCACGCGGTGCAGGGTGATGTAGGCGCTCGGCAACACCAAGAGGGTCAGCGCGGCCGACGTCGTCAGGCCACCCACCACGACGATGGCGAGCGGTCGCATCATCTCGGTGCCCTCGCCGACGCCCAGCGCGAGCGGCAGCATGGCCAACACGGTGGTACTCGTCGTCATCAGAATAGGACGTAGTCGGATCCGGCCGGCTTCGATGACGGCCTCCCGCAGATCGAGCCCCCGATGGCGGGCGAGCTCTGCGTACTGCACGAGCAACACGCCATTGTTCACGACAATGCCCGCGAGCAGGATGACGCCCAACATCACAGGGGCGCTGAGCGGCGTTCCGGTGATCCGGAGAGCCACGGCTACGCCGATCAAGGCGAGCGGGACCGACACCATGATCACCAGCGGGTTCGTCAGACTCTCGTACTGAACGGCGAGCACCACCAGGACCAGGAAGACCGCGAGCGCGATGACGATGGTGAGATTCCGCTGGTTCTCCTTGATCGCCTCCTCCTCGCCGCCCACCTCGATGCCGTACCCGCGCGGCAGGTCGAGCTGCGGGAGCCGCGAGCGGATCGTGCGGTTGACCTCACCGATGTTCGCGACGGCGGTGTTCACGTCCGCCGTGACCCGAAGGCGGCGACTCTGGTTGGTCCGCAGGATGGTGGTCGGACCCGCGGCGCGCCGGATGGTGGCCACGTCCCGCAGATAGACCGGCTGGGTCCCGCCCGGAAACAGGGCGACGGCCCCGAGCGCCTCGGGTGTGGTAAACAACTCCCGCGGCAGGCGCACGCGGATGTCGTACTCGTTGTTGACGTCGGTGTAGCGCGTGGCGATGGTGCCGTCCAACGCGGTTCGCACTGTCTGCCCCACCTCGACCGTGCTCAGGCCGAGGTCGGCCGCGCGCTGCCGGTCCACATCGATGACCAGCTCGGGACTGGCTTCCTCGGTGGAGCTGTTGATACCCTCGACGCCGGGGATCCCACGCAGCAGCAGCATCATGTCACGCCCGAGACGATCGAGCGTCGCGAGGTCGTCGCCGATGATGTTGATGGCGACATCCGACCCCGAGAAGTTGGTCCTGAGGCCCCGCAGGCGCGGCGGCCGCGCCGAGATCCGGGCGCCGGGGATGGCCAGCGCGTCGAGGCGCTGCTGGAGGTCTTGCACCCAGCGCCCCGCGGGCATGTCCGGGCGGTCGGTGGCGCGGACCAGGCGGATGTCGAGGGAGCCGCGCCCGGCGCGGGCCGCGGTCGAACCGCCGAACAGGTACCCCCCGGCCGTGGTGAACACGTGCTCCACATACGGCATCTGCCGCACGACCGCTTCCACCCGTTCCGCCACCGCGTTGGTCTGCTCGGCGGCGGCCCCCGCCGGCATGCCGATGCTGACGCCCACGCCGCCATCGTCCACCAACGGAATGAACAGACTCCCGAGGTTCCGGGTGGCGAGGAGGCTCACGGCCAATAGCAGGAAGGCGCCGCCCAGGACCCAGCCCGGCCGCTTGAGTGTCGCCTCCGCCACGCGGCAGTACCGCGCGGTGAACCGACGGAGGCCCCGATCGAACGCCGAGAGCAGGCGAGTATGCTCCAGCCCGCTGGTGCGCTGTACCTTCGCGAACTGGGCCGAGAGCATTGGGACCACCGTGAGCGCCGTGACGAGCGACGCCGCGATGCCGAACGAGATCGTCAGGATCAGCTCACGGAAGATCAACGCCGCGAGACCTGTGATGAGCAAGAAGGGCACGACGGCCGCGAGGTTGGTGAACGTCGAGGCGAACAGCGCCGATGTGACCTCATCCGCGCCGTCCATCGCGGCCACTTCGGGATCTCGCTCGCCCTCCTGCCGGTGACGGAAGATGTTCTCCAGCATCACGATCGAGCTATCCACCAGCATGCCGACCGCGAGCGCGAGCCCTCCCAGGCTCATGATGTTGAGCGTGAGGTGGCCGATCCCCATGAGAAAGAACGTCGCCAGGACGGCCAGCGGAATGGACAGCCCGATCACGAATGTCTTCCGGAGGCTGCCGAGGAAGAGTAGCACGATCAGCATGGCCAAGCCGGCACCGAGGAGTGCCGCGGTCTGCACGCCGTGCACGGCGTTCCGCACGAAGAACGACTGATCCGACAGCGCCTGGTACTCGACGTCGTCCGGAATGAACCGATCGCGGGACAGGTCGCCGAGCCGCGCGGCAACTCCTTCCGCGACGGCCACGGTGTTGGCGTCCGGTTGTTTCCGGATGGAGACCTTCACCGCTGGGAGACCGTCGAGCCGCGCCCAGAGACGCTGCTCCTGGTGCGTATCCTCGACGGACGCGATGGCGGAGAGCGGGACCCGTGCGTCCGAACCCCGCACCCGGAGTTGGACGTTGCGGATGTCGTCGAGCGATCGGAACTTGCCGGCGGTCTTGCCCACGATCTCGTAGGTCGGCGAGCGAACGTTCCCGACGGCAACGTTCTGGTTCTCGTTCCGCAACGTGTTGAGCACGTCGGAGACAGTGACGTTGTAGTGTCGCAGCCGTTCCTGGTCGAGCGTGACCCGGATCTCGCGGACCAATCCGCCCGACACGTCCACCGAGGCGATGCCGGAGACGGTGAGCAGTTGGGGTCGGAGCCGCTGGTCCACCCAGTCCCGGAGCTCCACCATGCTCCGCGTGCGCGAGCGGAACGCCACTTCATAGACGGGAGACTGCGACGGATCGAACTTGCCCACGGACGCCGGGTCCGCGTCCTTCGGGAGGCGGCCACGCGCACGGTCGAGATTCTTCGACGCGTCCTGGAGCGCGAAGTTGATGTCGGTCCCGTAGCTGAAATTGAGGCTCAGCGACACACGCCCCTCGGCGGTCTCGCTCTCCATCCGTTCCAGGTTCTCCGTGGTGGCGAGGCTGGTCTCCAGCACCTTGGTGACCTGCTCCTCGAGCACCTCGGGGGCGACGCCGGAGTAGTTCTGGTTGACCCGGACCATCGGGTAGACGATCTGCGGCAAGAGATCCAGCGGGAGCCGGCCGGCGTAGAACAGGCCGAGCACCACCACCAGCAACGCCAGGGCGACGGTGCCGATTGGTCGCAAAATGGACCAGCCGGAAATGCTGCGCGACCGTCGTCCGCCGGGAGGCGCGCTCATGGGGCCCCTCCCGACGAGTCGGTCGGCGGCGCCTCGGAGATCTGCACTCGGGAGCCGGCGCGCAGGTTCGTGAATCCGGAAACCACCACCTGCTCCCCGGAGGTGAGGCCGGACGCGATCTGCACCCAGCCATCGGCCGAGAGACCGGTGGTGACGGGGCGCCGGACCAGTGTGTCGCCGATCACGACGAACACGAACGCGCCCTCCGCGCTCGCGCCGATGGCGGGCTCGGGCACAGCCAGGGCATCCGGGACGTCTTCCAAATCCAGCCGCACGCGCGCCAGGAAGCCCGGCCGGACCACGATGCCGGCCGGCGACGTCCCCAGCGCGATCTCCACCGGCACCAGGCGGCTCATCGGGTCGGCGCTGGGGAACACCCGGCGCACGCGCCCCGGAATGCCGGGACCGTTGGGGTAGGCGTCCAGCGTGACCAGGACGTTTTCATGGCCCGCGAGGTTCACCACGTCCAGCTCGGACACCTGCACGCGGACCACGAGCAGGGACTCGTCGGCCAGCTCGAACATGCG
>CAYWNR010000007.1:0-24296 GCA_964459705.1 uncultured Gemmatimonadaceae bacterium
GTCGGCGATGGCCCGGCCGGCCTCCAGCACCTCTTCATGATTCAGGGGCTGCGTGCCCACGCCGGCGGCCAAGTTCGTGATGGTCGAGATCCCGAGAACACGGATCCCGCGCGCCCGCGCCGCGATCACCTCGAGCACGGTGGACATCCCCACGGCGTCCGCGCCGAGCCGCTCCAGCATGCGGATCTCGGCGGGCGTCTCGAAGCTGGGACCGTGGAGGCCCGCATAGACGCCCTCGCGCAGCGTGATGCCCGCGTCAGCCGCCGCCCGGCGGGCGAGCGCGCGCAACGCCCGATCGTACGCCTCCGTCATGTCCGGGAACCGTTGCTCACCCTCCCGAACCCGCCCAATCAGCGGGGATCGTCCGGTGAGGTTCAGCTGATCGCTGATGATCAGCAACGCGGGGGGCCGCACGTCCCGATGGATGCCGCCGGCGGCGTTGGTGATGATCACGACCTCGATGCCGGCGTCCGCCATCAGCCGAATGGGGAGCGTGACGACGTCCGGTGGCTGTCCTTCGTACAAGTGCAGGCGACCGCGCTGGAGAATCACCGGCACCCCTTCCAGCGTCCCGGCCACGAACTCGCCCCGGTGCCCGGGGACGGTAGGCTCGGGCATCTCCGGGAGGTCTCGGTACGGGACCGTCACCATCCCGTCCACCCGCTCCGCCACCCCCGCCAGCCCCGACCCCAAGACAATGCCAACTCGTGGCGAGAGGTTCCCAAGGCGATCCCGCAGGATTGTCACTCCTCCCAGGTCCTTTCTCCCGCTGTCCGTCTGACCGTCTTGCCGTCTGCCCTTTCACCCACCCCCCACCCCCTCCAACCCACAACCTTCATCGCGCAAACACAATCCGATCATCGTTGGGCGCCTCGAACGGTTGGCGCAAGAGGCCGATGTAGCGCGTGAAGGCATCGCGGTCGCTCAGGCCGACGGCCTCGCGTGGCGCCCGCGCCAGCGCCGAGAACCCGCGTCGCGGCTCCAGCAACGCGGCGGGCACGGCCACCGTGTACCGGGCTCGGCGGTCGATGGACTTCCCGCCGATGAACCGAACCTCGCGGATCCGCCGCCCGGCTGGACGGCGTGGGTCGACCCGTACGGTGATGCCGGCGACGTGGATCGTGGGCCGCTCGCCGGCGACGGCATGCTCGAGAGCCGCGATGAGCGAGTCCCCGGTCACCGAAATCGTGACCAGTGGACTCGGAGTCGGCAGGAACGCGTACAGATCTCCCACCCGGAGGACGCCCCCCGTCAGTCCCTCACGCAAGGCGTCACTCGGGACCAAGGCAATCTCGCTGCGTGCGGCACTGCGATAGGCGTCGGCGACGAGCCTGCCCAGGGGGAGCTCCCCTTCACCGGTGCCCAGCAGGCTGAACTTGAGCGTGGCCACGGGGCGCTCCAGCTCGCGTCGGACTCCCGCCGCCGCGCGCGCGATGGCGGCGGCGACGCTGGTGTCCGGCGTCACCCGCGCATGCCACAGCGTGTCCACTCGGCTCCGCACCGCGATGCGCCCATCGGCCCGGCGCACGACGTCCAGCGTGCTGACACCGAGGCCATAGGCCAGCACGGGCACGACCGGGGTGCCGCGCACGGTGGTCGCGGCGGTGCCACCGATGATCGCGTCGACCGCCCCCGAGTCCAGCCGTTCGGCCAAAGCAATCGCCTCACCCGTGCAGTCCGAATCGCACGACGCGTCGAAGTCACCCAGCAACAGGACCGCGTCGGCCCGCGCCGCCCGCGCGGCGGTGATGGCTCCGGCCGACCGGGCGATGGGATCCTGGATCACGAGGGCGCCCGCGCGGCGGTCGGCGGCGCCCGGGGCCACCCCATCCATCACGCCGATGACGGCGACCGAGCGGCCACCGCGCTCGAGCAGGGTCCAGGGCCGGAACGCGGGCGCATTCGAGTCCGCCGCCGACACGTTGACGGCCGTCCAGGGAAAACCGGTGGCCCCCACGCGTGTCGCGAGGGCGTCCCCCAACGCGTCGGCGTCGCCGGAGCCCGGCACTGCGGCATCGAGGCGGTAGGCGCTGAGGGCGCTGGTGGCCACCGCCCCGCGTGAGCCGTCGACCAGCGCGGTCCCGAACATGGCCCCGCCCGCGTCGAGTCGGAACGTCGGGCAGCGACAGGACGCCGCCACGGAGTCGGCCCACGCCGCCGCCGCGGCCAGGCCACCCACCGGACGACCCCCTACCGTCCCCGACTCGACGTGACCGCGGAGGGCGCCGGTGACGACGACGCGCAGCAGTGTCGTATCGCGTGGCGGCGGTGGCGGCGCGAACATCGCCAGGGCCGCTTCCGCCGCGGTCTGGGGCGCCAGCCGCCAGGAGGGCTGGAAGACATCCTGGGCGCGCAGCGTCCCGGCGTCACGGATGGCGTCCTCGAGCAACGTGCGGACGGCCTCACCGCGGTCATAGACGACCGGCAGGCCCCGGAGCATCGTGTACCCGCCCGCACCGGTCTGCCGGTGGCTGTCGAGCGCCAGCGTGAATGTGTCGGTGGGTACCACCGCCCGCCCCTGGAACGTGAGGTCGCGGATGCGCGAGCCCACGGGCTGGGTGAGGTCGATCACGTACGAAACGCCGGAGACGATGTCGAAGTCCTCGCCCGACGCCGCGGGGTCCAGTAGCGACGTTCCCGGCACCCAGCCGCGGAAGTACTCCGCCGCGTGCTCGAGATACTGGCGGAGTCGGTCGCCATCGATCCGGACAGCGCGGAGCGTGTACGTGTAGGGATAGAGCCCGAACACGTCCCGCAGCCGGACGGATCCCGGCCCCAACGCCGCGGTAGCCGTGAACACGGCCGTCGCCGAGAGGTCGGTGCCCGCGTGGCGGCGTTGCACCGCGTTCACGAGGTCGATCAGCGGTGTATCCCGCACCCGCGCTTCGCGCGCCGACCAGTCCCCTTCGGCGGTCGCCAGCGGCGCGCCGGCCCAGGTGCGGACTTCGGCATGCGCATCCCGCAGCAGCCCGCGAACCACCGCGTTCGGGGCGACGCTCCCCAGCGGGACCTCCGTGGCCTGCACGCGCACGACGCGGGTGGCGCTTCCGTCCCGCACCAGCCAGGCGTGCACGACGCTGACGCTACGCGCCCAGGACTGGGGCTGCACGAAGTGCACACCGTTGATGATCGAGTCCCGGATGCGCTCCAGCGAGTGGCCCACGATCACCAAGTCGGGACGCTGGAGACCTGCCGCGAGTGCCGCGGCGTCGTTTTCCGGTCCGACCCCGGTCGTGTCGTACGACGACCGGCCGCTGAGCCCCGCGTGCGCGATCGCGATGACGAGGTCCGCGCCGGCGGCTCGGACCTGGCCGATCGCGGCAGCCGCCGCGGCCCGTAGGCGGCGAATCCGTAGCTGGCCGCGCAGCTCGGTGTCGTTCCACACCATCGCGCCAGGCGTGGTGAAGCCCGTGACGCCGACCCGGACGCCGCCACGCGAGAATACCACGGACGGCGCAAAGGCGAACATGCCCGACCGCACGCGGACGATGTTCGCCGACACGAAGGGAAACGCCGCCTGGCTGATCGCCCGATCGAGCGTGGCGAGCCCGAAATCGAACTCCTGGTTGCCGGGCGTCACCGCGTCGTACCCCATCGCGTTCATCGCGTCGATAATCGGGTTTCCCAAGCGCGGACGGACGGCCGCGAAGTAGGTCGCGAACGCCGTCCCCTCGAGGAAACCGCCGCCGTCGAGCAGCACGACGGCGCCCGGGTACGCCGCGCGGAGGGAATCGACGATCGTCGCCGCGCGCACGAGGCCCCACGGCGCTGATCGGTCCTGCACGTAGTCCCAGGATTCGAGGTGTCCGTGCACGTCCGTGGTGGCAACGACGACGACGTGCGCCGTGTCTTGCGCGGGCAGTACACGCGGCAGCGCGGCGGCGGCGAGGAGCAGCAGGAAGGATCGCATCACAGCATCCAATCTCACCGCCCGCAGGAACCGCCGCAAACCCGGCGTCGGGGAGCGATCAGGTGAGGGTGAACCGCAGCACGTAGTAGGCGATCCCCCCGATACTGGCCGCCAGGGGAATGGTCAGCACCCACGCCCACACGATACGCCTCGCGAGCCCCCACCGCACGGCCGACAATCGCCGCGCGGTGCCCACGCCGGCGATGGCGCCCGTGATGGTGTGGGTCGTGGAGACCGGAATGCCGAAATACGATGCGAGGAACACGGATATCGCGCCACCGGTCTCCGCACAGAACCCGTGGACCGGCTTCAGGCGCGTGATCCGGGAGCCCATGGTCCGCACGATGCGCCATCCGCCGAAGAGCGTGCCCATGGCGATCGCGAAATTCGCTGACAGAATCACCCACGTGGGAATGACCTGGGTCGTCGTCAGGTGCAGAGCGCGCACCGGGAAGTTGACGAAGAGCTGCTGTGAGCTCACGAGGAGACCCACGATGATTCCCATCGTCTTCTGGGCATCATTGAGGCCGTGACTGAGGCTGTACGCCGCCGCAGAGAACAACTGCGCGTGCCGAAAGTACCGATCCACGCGACGCGGCGTCGCGCGGCGAAACGTCCAGGCCGTTCCCACCATCATGCCGAAGCCCAGCACCATCCCGAGGATGGGCGCGATGAAGATGAACAGAATCGGCATCACCCATCCGCCCAGGATGAGCGCGTTGACGCCCGCCTTGGCGACGGCCGCACCGCCGTAGCCGCCGATCAACGCGTGCGACGAGCTGGAGGGAATGCCGAAGTACCATGTGACGAGGTCCCAGGTGATCGCCCCGATCAATCCACCGAGAACCACCAGCGGATCGACGATGGAGATATCGATCAGGCCGCTCCCGACGGTCTTGGCGACCGCCGTGCCAAAACCAAACGCCGCGACGAAGTTGAAGAACGCCGCCCAGATCACGGCGGCAAGCGGCGAGAGCACGCGCGTCGAAACGACGGTCGCGATGCTGTTGGCGCTGTCGTGGAACCCGTTGACGAAATCGAACAGCAGCGCGACGCCGACGATCCCGAGAATGAACCAGACTGACTCGGACATCAGGCGTTCTTCAGAACGATCGACTCGATGTCGTTGGCCACGTCCTCGCTTTCGTCCATGGCGTGTTCGAGGGTATCGAAGATCTCCTTCCACTTGATGATGCGGATGGGGTCGGGCTCCGTGTCGAAGAGGTGGCCGAGCATTTCCTGATAGACGGCGTCCGCCTCCTCTTCGAGCCGCTTGGCACGGATGCAATGCACCATCACGTCGTGCTTGTCCCGGAGCTTCGTGACGGCCTGGAGCACCTCGTCGCTCACCTGGGCGACCAGCTCGCACATCCGCGCGATGCCCTCCGGCGTCTGCCCGACGCGGAAGATCTGCGCCCGCCGCGCCGTGCCGTCGATCCTGTCCATCACGTCGTCGAGGTCGGAGGCAAGCAGGTGAATGTCTTCGCGGTCGATGGGGGTGATGAACGTCCGGTCGAGTCGCAACACCACTTCATGGGTGATCTCGTCCGCCTCGTTCTCCAGGCGCTTGATCTGGTCGGCACAGTACTTGGCGCGCTCCGGCCTGCCGGTCAGCAACTCACTCAGCAGTGCCGCGGCCTCCGTCGTGCGGTGGGCGACGTCGACGAACAAGCCGTAGAACTCTTCCTGCTTCGGGAGGAAGCGCACGGTGCCTCCAGGCGTGGACGGCCAGCATTGTCACGGCCATGTCACAGCGGGGTCACGGCCCGGCGACAATTTGGCTGGATGGGTCGCGAATTGGCAATTGAGGGAGGTCGGCGGTCGAGGGCAGCGTTATATTCGCGGCGCATGGGCCATCATATCCTGGTCGTCGACGACGAACCCGACATCACCGCGCTGGTGGCCTACCACCTGGCGAAGGCCGGGTATCAGGTCACGACCGCGATCAACGGTCCCGAAGCGCTCCGGCTGGCCGAGGAGCAGGCCCCGGACCTCGTCGTGCTGGATCTGATGCTCCCGGGCCTGTCCGGCTACGAGATCCTTGAGGCCCTCCGCCGCCGGCCGCAAACCCAGGACATCGGCGTCATCCTCCTCACCGCGCGGCGTGAAGAGCCCGACCGCATCCGCGGGTTGGCGCTCGGCGCCGATGACTACCTGGTCAAACCGTTCGCCCCCCAGGAGCTGGTGTTGCGCGTCGGGGCGGTCCTGCGACGACTGGGCGGTCCCGCCGTCGCGTCCGGCTCCAAGTTGGTGGCGGGCCCGATGACGATCGATCGGGCGGCACATCGCGTGGTCGTGAACGGGAAGGACATCGAGCTGACGGCCACCGAGTACAAGCTCCTCGTCACGCTGGCCGAGCGCCGCGGGCGCGTGCAGACGCGGGCGCAGCTGCTCCAGACCGTCTGGGATGCGCACCCGGACATCCAGACGCGCACGGTCGACATGCACATGCAGCGGCTGCGCGCGAAGGTCGGCCCCGCGGCGAGTTTGCTCGAGACCGTGCGGGGGTTTGGCTACCGCTTCCGCACGCCCGAGCCGGCCAAGAGTCGTCGGTGACCTTCAGCGCCCGCCTGCTGCTGGCCATGGTCGCGACGCTCGTCGTGACGGTGGTCGGCTCCATCCTGGCCGCGGACCACTGGCTTCGAGCCAGCTTGGAGTCGACGCTGGCCGACGAGATGCACCGGGAAGCCCACCTGCTCGCCGCCGCGTTGCCGCGCGACCCCGCCGACCTTCCGGAAGCCGCACACCGGCTCGGCGCCGTCGCCAACCGCCGAATGACGATCGTCGACTCGACCGGCCATGTGCTGGGCGATTCCGACTTCGACGACGCGAGCATGGCGTTACTCGACAACCACATCGGCCGTCCCGAGATCGCCGCCGCCCTGGCGACGGGCTCGGGTACCGCCAAGCGCTACAGCGCCTCAACAAGGCGGGTGGAGTTGAAGGTCGCGGTGCGCGCCTGGCCCGGCGTCGTCCGGGTCTCTGCGCCGATCGCCCAGGTGGACGCGGTGGTGTCGGAGGCGCAGCGCGCCGTGTTCGTCGCCGCGCTGGCCGCCGTCGTACTCGGATTGGGTCTGGCGTGGTTCGGCGGGCGGGAGGTCTCACGGCCGCTTACCCGCCTTGCCTCGGCCGCCCGGAGCCTGGCGGCGGGAAACGCACCGACCTACCCGAGCACATCCATCCCGGAAATCCGCCAGTTGGTGCGTGCCTTCCGCTCGATGCAGGACGAGCTGGAGCAACGCATGGACGCCCTGCGGCACGGGCGCGAGGAAACCGGCGCCCTGATCGAGTCGATGGTGGAAGGCGTGATCGCCGTGGACCCGGGCGGGACGGTCGTGTTCTGCAACTCGGCACTGCGGCGGCTGCTCGACTACCCCGCGGGCACCACGCTGCCCAACCTACGGGAGCTCTTTCGATCACCCGAGGCGCGCGGCGTCGTGGACGCGGTGTTGACGGGGAGCGCGGTCCTGGGACGAGAGATCACCTTCGACGAGCGCGTCGTCCTGGTCACCGCCCGTCCGTTGCCCGCCGGCGGCGCCGTGGTCTGCCTGCACGACATCACGGATCTCCGCCGGCTCGAGACCATCCGCCGCGACTTCGTCGCGAACGTCTCGCACGAACTGAAGACGCCGCTCACCAGCATCTCCGGCTACGCCGACACCTTGCTCGGCGACCGGCCCGACGCCGACACGTCCGCGCGATTCCTCGAGGTCATTCGCGCGAACGCGGAACGCATGCACCGGCTCGTGGACGACCTGCTGGATCTCGCGCGGTTGGAGTCCGGCGCCTGGCGTCCGGACGTGCATGCCGTGGATCCGTCCGCGGCCATCCAGGCCGCGTGGACGCCGTTTGCGGAACGCGCCACCACCCAAGGCGTGCTGTTCCAGGTCGGCGTTCGGGATGGTGTCCGGCTGTTCGCGGATGCGGAAGGGTTGCGCCAGATCCTCACGAACCTGTTCGACAACGCGCTGCGTCACACGCCGAGCGGGGGCACCATCGCCTGCGACCTGGAACCCGCCGACGGGGGCGCGCGCCTCAGCGTCACCGACACCGGCTCCGGGATCCCCGCCGAGCACCTCCCGCGCGTGTTCGAGCGATTCTACCGCGTCGATCCCGCGCGCTCCCGCAGTCAGGGAGGGACCGGACTAGGGCTCTCGATCGTCAAGCACCTGGTGGACGCGCACGGTGGCCGGATCGATCTCACCAGCGCGCTGGGACGGGGCACTAGCGTCCGCATCATCCTGCCAACCCCACTTACCTCGGGCTGACCACCTCGCTGTTGCCAAGCTGACACCGGGGCGGCGTCACGGCGTGACGGAGCGGGGACACCAACGTTGCTCCTGTGGGTCGCGCTCGGCTCGGAGACCGAGTGTCCCCAAACCGCGCCGGCGCGGTCCAGCTGTTCCGGAGAGGCGCCGCTCCGCCCGTCTCGCGTTCGTTACACCATCGCGCTGCACCCGTCACCCGCCCGTTACACGACTCGTCGATTCTCCGGTGCCTCACCGGCGGCGAGCAGGGCCCGCGTGCGCCGGCGCAGAGGTCCACCATCGGCTCCCGTGAAGTCGCAGCCTATGGAACGCACCGGGCCCGAGGAAACCACGGCATGCGCTACGCGCTTCGAGTTTCGGTTGTCCTCCTTGCCGGTGTGCTGCTCGCTCCGGTCGCGTCGGCCCAAACCCCGCTCACGTCGGCGGGCCGCATCACGGGCCGCGTCATCAACGCGGTCACCGGGCTCCCGATTCTCCGAGCGGAGGTCATGCTTGGGGGAACGATGCAGCGGTCCCTGACGGACCTGGACGGCCGGTTCTTCCTCCAGAATGTCACGCCGGGAGCGCACACGGTTGATGTGCGTCAGATCGGCTTCACGGCGAAGACCGTGACCAACGTGGTGGTGCGGGCCGGCGAGACCACCGTGCTCGACGTCTCGCTCTCGTCGGCGGTCATCGCGGTGGAGGCCATCACCGTGACGGCCGAAGTCGAACGAGGCACGGTGTCCCGCGCACTGCAGGAGCAACGCACGGCCCCCAATGTCGTGAGCACCATCGGCTCCGAGCAGATCGCGAAGAGCCCCGACGGGGACGCCGCGCAAGCGGTCAAGCGGGTGAGTGGCGTGACGGTGGAGGACGGCAAGTACGTGTTCGTGCGCGGCCTTGGCGGTCGCTACACGACGACATCCCTCAACGGCTCGCGCGTGCCGAGCCCCGAGCCCGAAACGCGCGTCGTTCCCCTCGACCTGTTCCCCGCTGGACTGCTCCAGTCGATCACCACCTCCAAGTCGTTCACACCGGACCGCCAGGGCGACTTCGCCGGGGCGGTCGTGGACATCAAGACCCAGGAGTTTCCGGCAGACCGTGCGGCGACACTCGAGCTGGGTGGCGGCTACGCGGCCCGCGCTACCGGAGCAGATCTACTCTCCGCCACAGGCGTGGGTGGGGAAGGGCTCGCGTGGGTGAACCGCGGCCGCGACCTGCCGCCGGAGTTGCGCGCGCTCGGCAACTTTCAGGGCGTCAACCTCACGCAACAGGACCAGAACCATCTTGTGGGTCTGTTTCGCGACTCCTGGTCGCCGCAGCCGAGCACCGGCATGCCGCCGCTCAATGGTTCCGCCTCGCTTGGCGGAAACGACGCTGTGTTCGGTCAACGCATCGGCTATCTGTTCTCCGGTACGACGTCGACCGGAACCGAAGTCAAGTCCGACGCGCGGCGTGCCGTGGCCTACCCCGGAACGACGCGCGGTGAGACCGTCGAGTACAACCCTTTCTCCGGCAATTCGGCCGATCGTAGCGTTCTCTGGGGCGGCATGGCAAACCTGAGCACGCTGATCGGCGGCTCGTCGCGGCTTTCGTTCAACGGACTGTACAACCGGTCGGCCGACAACTCGGCACAGGTCGAGGATGGGTTGTTCTCGTACACCGCGACTCCCGTCCAGCTCACGCGGATGCAGTACGTCCAGCGCAGCGTGTACTCCGTGCAGCTGTTGGGTGAGCATGGATTGGGCCGGCATCATCTGGACTGGCGCGTGGCCGCCAACAGCGTCCGGCGCTTCGAGCCGGATCGCTCCGAGTTTACTCAGGTCATCGGGCCCGACACGACGGATGGTCAGCCGGTTCTCCGCTGGCTCACAGCGGGAAGCGAGGGCGCGGTGCGGACGTTCTCAGACCTGAACGAACACGCGCGCGAGTTCGCGGCGAACTATCGGCTGGACCTGGGCGGTGGCGCGGCTCCCGCGTCCCTCAAGGTCGGCGGCCTGTACCGTCACACCTCGCGCGACGCGGAGAGCTTCTCGTACGTCATCAGCGCTCACAATTACACGGACGACATACTCGAACTGCCGCCGGAGCAGATCTTCGACGGACGCTTCGCGACCGACACGTCCGCTCTCTTCACCGTTGCCCCGCTGTCGCAAGGGGGATCCTATACGGCACGCGATCGCCTCGGCGCCGGATATCTCATGGCGGAAGTGCCGGTCGGTCGCACGATACGCATCGTCGGCGGCGCTCGCTATGAGTCCGATCACCTCGACATGCACGCCACATCGACCCTGGGCACTCCGGTGAACCCGACGAAAGTCTGGAACGACTGGCTGCCCTCGCTCGCCCTGAACGTGCAGCTCACGCAGAACCAACAGCTGCGCCTGTCCGTTGCGCGCACGCTTGCTCGTCCCGAGTATCGGGAGATCACGCCGATCATCAGCCGTGACGTCGTCGGCGGCGAGAACGTTCAGGGCGATTCAGCCATCACGCGAACCAACGTCACCGGCGTGGATGCGCGATGGGAGATCTATCCCTCGCCCGGCGAGATCTTCGGCGTGTCGCTGTTCGGGAAGCACTTTACCCGCCCCATCGAGCGGGTATACGGATCATCCAGCGGCGAAACGGGCTATGTCTTTTTCACCAACGCCGAGGGCGCGGACGTCTACGGTGTGGAGATCGAAGTACGAAAGAACCTCTCGTTCTTGGCGGACGCGCTGACGTCGCTCACGGTGTTTCTGAACTCGACCATCATGCGGAGCCGCATCCATCTGTTCGCGGACACGCGGGCCTCGGCGACGAACGCGAGCCGGGCGATGGTGGGACAGGCACCCTATGTCATCAATGCGGGTCTTACGTACGGGGCGCTCAGCGGCACGTGGTCGGGTACGCTGCTGTACAACCGCACGGGTCCGCGGATCACCGAGGCAGGAACCATCCCGGTGCCGGACGCCAGCGAGCAACCGCGCAACGTTCTGGACTTCTCACTTCGTGTCAGCCTCGGGCAGTCCATTCTGGTGAGAGTTGATGCGAAGAATCTGCTGGATGCGCCGTACCACGTTCTTCAGGGAAGCGTCACGCGGCAGTACTATCGCACCGGCCGGACGCTTCAGGCGGGCATTGGAGTTCGACTGTAGGGGGCTCGGCGCCGCGGTCCTTCGCGCGCTGGCGTCGTTAAGGGAAGTGGTGACGGTCAACACTCCCCGCGTCGGGCCGGCGTCGACTTGTCCGGGCCGTTGGTGGCGCTCCGCAGGCGACTATCCACGACCCGCAGGTATCTCAAGACAAGTGGTCACAACATCTTACCCCTGGGTCAGCACCGGTGACAACTTCGTGACACGCGCGTGACGCATCGCCAACACAACCAATCTACCGTACACACGCCCGACCGCTCACCAACACCAGCACCCCCCTGTGGCCCAATGCTGCTTGGTGAGCGCGCAACACACGGTTGTTCCTTCACGGAGACGGCGTCGTCACAGACGCCCTCCACCAATGAGGCGGCCATGCAGGTCGCCATGTCACACTCGCCGGGGACCCCATGCGCACCCATCTCTTCCTCACAGCCCTTGCAGCCACATCGATCTTCGTTGCCGCCTGCGGCGATTCGACGGGACCGACGACTCCCACCACGGTGACGGACCTTGCCGCGACCCCGGTGGGAACGAACAAGATAGAGCTGACCTGGACCGGGACGAGCGGAGAAGGCTACAAGCTCGAACGCGCGACCGGCGCGGCGACGGCCTTCGCCCTCATCGCCACGGTCGACGCGCTCGCGGCGGACGGCATGCAGACCTACACCGATTCGGGGCTGGTCGTCGATCAAGATTACTCCTACCGTATCACGTCCGTGGTTGGCAATCTCCAAAGCACACCATCCGCGTCCGTTACAACCACGGCGTGTGCCGCGTGCGTCAACATCACGGGCGACATCACGAGCAGTCGCACGCTGTTTGCGGATACGGTCTACAAGCTCGTGGGATTCATCCACGTGGCGAACGGCGCGACCCTGACGATCCAGCCGGGCACGAAGATCCGCGGCGACTACAACACCCTCGGCTCTTCCCTCTTCATCCTGCGGGGAGCCAAGATCGACGCCCAGGGAACGGCAGACAAACCGATCGTCTTCACGTCGTCGCGACTGCCGGGAGAGCGTCAGCCCGGTGACTGGGGTGGCCTGCTGATCGTCGGCAACGCCATCAACAATCGCAGCGGTTCGGTCATCGTCGAAGGCACCGGTACCGACGGCAGTGCCGTCGTGAGCGGCAAGAACTACGACGTCGTCTATAACGGCGGCACGACCGCGACCGACAATTCGGGGACGCTCAAGTACGTGCGGGTCGAGTTCGCGGGATTCGCGCCGGTCGTGGACAACGAGTTCAATGGCTTCACGTTCGCCGCGGTGGGCTCCGGCACGCGCATGTCGTATCTCCAGACGCTCGCGCCCCTCGACGATTCCTATGAGTTCTTCGGCGGCGGCTTCGATATCGACCATATCGTCGCCTTCGAAACCGCCGACGACATGTTCGACATGTCCGAGGGCTGGGTGGGCCGCATGCAGTTCCTGATCGGGATCAACACCGTTCAGCTCACACCGCGCACCGGCGCCGGGTTCTATGCCACCGACATGGAGGGCTTGGAGAACGACGGCTGCAACGGCAGCGGATGCGACAACGGGTACGATACGCAGCCGTTCTCGATCCCGCTCGTCGCCAACTTCACGCTCATTGGCTGCGGCAAGGCGCAGTGCGTCGGGCCCAGCGGCGGCCACGGCATGATGATTCGGCGCGGCATGGGCGGCTACTATGTGAACGGCGTCGTCGCCCGCTTCCCGACGGACGGCATTTCCCTGCGTGATCAGTCAACCTACGATCGCGCAGGCGCTACGCCGACGCCGTCGGCCACCGCCGATCTCCAGATGCTCAACATCTACTTCAGCCAGGTCAACAACCTCCTGTTCCAGGCGCCGTCGGCTTCCCAGTTCGCCCTCGACCCGACCGCCAACAGCCTGACACTGGCCCCGGCGGCCGATAGCGCCAGCACGCTGTTCGTGAAGATTCCGCAAGTCGGAGCGACGCCGACCGACGTCAACGACTTCGATTTCACGCCGGCGAACGGCGCGGCGATCGCCACCGGAGGGTTGACGACGTTTGCGGGCGCGATCGCCACCAAGGCCGGGAGCTTTGCCTCGGGAACGTCGTACCGCGGCGCCGTCGATCCGGCCGGGCCGAAGTGGTGGCAGGGCTGGACCTACTACGCGCGCAACTAAGTCGGTAGTTGCCGCGCTGCGGCAAGGATGAAAGCGGCCGGCGTCTGGGCGGGTCCAGGCGCCGGTCGTTCCTTTCGACTCAGTCGCTGCACATGCTTTTGAATCCGCATGAGGCACTGGAATACATGACCATGCTTCGATTTCGTTCCTGCGTCCTCCTGAGCGCTGCTGCTGCGATCGCCTGTGGCAGCGCCGCACCGCGGGCAGAACAGCTTGCCGCCGATTCCGTGCGCGCGGACTCGATCGCGCGCGCACGACAGGATTCGATCAACCGCGCGCAGCCGGGTTACATCATTGATTCAATCTTTCCCGTGGACGAAGAACTGCGTCGGTTCCGGGAAGCCGTCGGTGGGGACAGTGCCACGAGGTTCCGGGGCGGCAGCGCCTCGCGCGAACAACTGGTGCGCCGCTTCCTGCGGGCCGTCGTGGCCAGCGACACCGCCGATCTGCGCGCGATGGTCGTACAGGTTCGCGAATTTGCCGACCTCTATTACCCGCAATCGCCGCTTTCTCGTCCGCCCTACCACCAGCCGCCCCAGACCGCCTGGGGGTTGATGCAGGACGCGAGTGTGAGGGGGCTCACTCGCCTGCTGCGACGATACAGCGGGAAGCCGATGTCGTTCGTGGGCGTGCGCTGCGACCCCGAGGTCCATCGGGAGGGCCGCAACACCCGCTACTCCGGGTGCTTGGTGCGAATCGTCGAGGCCAGCGGCGACACAACAAACCGGCGTTGGTTCGGCTCGATCGTCGAGTGCGAAGGAGCCTTCAAGTTCCTGAGCTACACGAACTCGCTCTAGCAGGGTGCTGGATGTTCGCCTGGGCGTTCGCGGTTGCCGCTGTGGGATCGCGGCGTGGCGGTCGAGGACAGGCTCGGGGAACGAGCTGTAGCACATGTGTCACCAAGGCGAATCCGGACCGTGTGAGACTACCTTGCCACCACTCATTCGCTTGTTCGGCTCCATCCTCGAGCGGAACGCTCGATTCCTCATCCTCAGCTATGCCAACGATTTCTGAACACAGGCACTCGTGGACGCTCCCGCCGCCCCCAAGCGCCGATGCCTTCGGGGTTGCTCGTCTCATGCCCAACATGGACTGTTCGAAGATCGCACCGGCTGGGGTAGCGCCAAGCAAAAATCAGCTAACACGGTGTCACGCAACAGTTTGGCATCTTACTAGCACGACTGAGCGTGACCTGTTCTTTACTTGTCCGTTACCGCTCCGTGACGCATGCTGGCGATGCTCTCTTGGCTGCTTGGGATTCCCTCAACTCCAGGACTCGCACCCATGCGGACTACCACGCTCCTCCGGACTCTGGCTGCTGCCACCGTCACCCTGCTCGCCGCGTGCAGCGGCCAGAAGCAGGTGGTGCTGCTCAACGGCGCCGGCGCCACGTTTCCCAACATCATCTATCAGAAGTGGATCACCGACTACAACTCGGCCAATCCCGGCGTCGAGCTGAATTACCAGTCCATCGGATCGGGCGGCGGCATCCAGCAGTTCACGGATGGCACCGTCGATTTCGGCGCGTCAGACGCCCCGATGGGGGATGAAGAGATCGCCGCCGTGAACGGCAACGTCCTCCACATCCCCATGGTGCTCGGCGCGGTCGTCCCGACGTACAACCTGCCGGGTGTGACGGAGGCCGTGCGGTTCACCCCGGAAACCCTGGCCGCCATCTATCTGGGGCAGGTCACCCGGTGGAACGACATCCGGCTGCGCAGCTCGAACCCGGGTGTGACGCTGCCGGACCAGGAAATCGTGGTGGTGCACCGCTCCGACGGGTCGGGCACCAGCTACATCTGGACCGAGTTCCTCTCGACCTTGAGCTCTGAGTGGGCCGCGAAGGTCGGGAAGGGCAAGTCGGTGAACTGGCCGGTCGGCATCGGAGGCCGTGGCAACGAGGGGGTCTCCGCCGCGGTCCAGCAGACACCCGGTTCCATCGGGTACGTGGAATTGGGCTACGCCATGATCAACAAGATGCCCGTCGGTGCCATTCGGAATCACGACGGGAACTTCGTGACGCCGGATCTCTCGACGGTTTCCGCCGCGGCGGCGGGCGCGATGGCGGCCCTGGGAAGTGACACCGACTTCCGGATCTCCTTGATCAACGCAGCGGGGGAACGGACGTATCCGGTGGCCTCGTTCACCTGGCTCCTCGTCCACCGCGAGAATGCGGATTCGGCGAAGGCGGCCGCCCTGGTTCGCTACATCTGGTGGGCGTTGACCCAGGGCCAGCAAGCGGCGGAAGCCTTGGGCTACGCCCCGCTCCCTGCGGAGATCCTCCCGCTAGTGGAGGCACACCTCCGCACGGTGACGGCAAACGGCTCGGCCGTCTGGTCGGGACCGGCCACGAAGTAACCGGAGTCCACCCCCGCGATGCCCCAATCCGATGGGGGACTCGCACGCAACGTACGCGGGAGGGGCGGTCGGGGTGACACGGCATTCCGTGTCACCCTGACCGCGCTGGCCGCCATCATCCCGCTGTTGTTCGTGGCGCTCGTCGGCCAACTCCTCTGGTCGGCGTGGCCCGCCATCCGCGCCTTCGGGGCGCGCTTCCTCTTCTCGAGCACCTGGGACCCCGTCGCCGGCATCTACGGCGCCGGACCGATGATCTTCGGAACCCTGTACAGCTCGGTGATTGCGCTCGTGCTGGCGGTGCCGCTCGCCATCGGCGTGTCGATCTTCCTCACGGAGTTCGCGCCCGTGTGGATGCGGCGTCCGGTCGGCACCTTGGTGGAGCTGCTCGCGGCCATCCCCAGCGTGGTCTACGGCCTGTGGGGGATCTTCGTCCTGATCCCCTTGCTGCGCACGTACGTGTTACCGCCGCTCCAGGCCGTGCTCGGATGGACGCCACTGTTCAGCGGCACGTTCTTCGGCAACTCCATGCTCGCGGCCGGCATTCTCCTGGCCGTGATGATTCTCCCTTACATCTCCTCGGTGAGCCGCGAGGTGCTGGCCGCGGTGCCGCCGTCCCAGCGAGAGGCGGCCCTCGCGCTCGGCGCAACGCGCTGGGAGGCCGTGTGGTCGGCCGTGCTCCCGTACGCACGCTCCGGCCTCATTGGCGCCGTGGTGTTGGGCCTGGGGCGCGCGCTCGGCGAGACGATGGCCGTGGTGATGGTCATCGGGAATCGGCATGACCTGAGTTTGTCCCTGGTGGAACCGGGATACACCATGGCCGCGGTCATCGCGAACGAGTTCAACGAAGCCACCGGTCTCCAGCGTGCCGCGCTGTTCGAGATCGGGCTCGTCTTGTTCGGCGTGACCGTCGCGGTCAACGCGCTCGCGCGACTGCTCGTGTGGCGTGTCGCGCGCGACAGCGCGGCGGGGAGCGCGGCCCTGTGATCGCCCGCAGTGTCCGGCGCCGGGTATGGAGCCACGCGATGACCGGGCTCACCGTCCTTGCCGCGCTCCTCGCGCTCCTCCCGCTCTTCGCGATCTTCGCCGACCTGGTCGCGAAAGGGGCGTCGAGCGTCAACTGGGACTTCTTCGTCCAAAATCCGCCCACCGCGGGTGCCACCGGAGGCGGTGTCGCGAACGCCATCATGGGCACCCTGCTGGTCGTGGGTGTGGCGGCGCTGGTGGGGCTCCCGGTGGGGATCGGCGCCGGCGTCTACCTCGCCGAGTACGGCGGCTCACCCTTTGCCACCATAGTGCGATTCCTGGCGGACGTCCTGAACGGGACGCCGTCCGTGATCGCGGGCATCTTCGTGTGGACGTGGGTCGTGCGGCCGATGGGCCACTTCTCCGGCCTCTCCGGGGGGATCGCGCTCGCGGTACTGATGCTCCCCATGGTGACGCGCACCACCGAGGAGATGGTACGCCTGGTACCGCATTCGCTGCGCGAGGCCGCGCTCGCCTTGGGCTACCCACGCTGGCGCACGACGCTCCAGATCATGGTTCGCGCCGCCTGGCCCGGGATTCTCACCGGGGGGCTCGTGGCCGTGGCCCGCATCGCCGGCGAGACCGCCCCCTTGCTGTTCACGGCGTTGGGGAACCTCAACTTCAAGACCAACCTGCTGCAGCCGATGCAGACGCTCTCACTCCAGATCTACGTCTTCGCCACCAGCCCGTTCGCCGCCTGGCACCGACTGGCATGGGGCGCCGCGCTCGTGCTGATGGCCATGGTGCTCGCCGTCGGCATGGCCGCGCGCTACGCCACCCGCTCGCGAGTCGGCCGTGGTTGAGCATCGCCTCTACGCCGACGGCGTGACCGCCCGGTTTTCGCGGACGGTCGCGGTCAAGAACGTCACGCTCGGGTTCCCGACGAACACAGTAACGGCCATCATCGGACCGTCCGGCTGCGGGAAGAGCACGTTCCTGCGCTGTCTCAATCGCCTGCACGAGCTGTCGCGTGGCGGGACGGTCGAGGGATCCGTGCGACTCGATGGCGAGGACATCTACGACGCGGACGTGAACCCGGTGGCGATCCGTCGCCGGATCGGCATGGTGTTCCAGCAGCCCAATCCGTTCCCGACGATGAACATCTTCAACAACGTCGCCGCCGGTCTCCGCGTGAACGGGCGGATAACGCGGGCCGAGGTTGCGGAACTCGTCGAACGCGCGCTGCGGGGAGCGGCCTTGTGGGAGGAAGTAAAGGACCGCCTGCATGCCAACCCGCTCGGGCTGTCGGGGGGACAGCAACAACGGCTCTGCATCGCCCGCGCCATCGCGCCGTCGCCCGACGTCCTCTTGCTCGACGAGCCGACGTCCGCCCTCGACCCGATCGCGACCCAGTCCATCGAGGAACTCGTGCAGGAGCTCAAGCAGCGATTCACGGTCGTGATCGTGACCCACAACATGCAGCAGGCCGCCCGCGTGTCCGACTTCACGGCGTTCTTCTATCTGGGGGAGTTGGTGGAACGGGACGTCACCGGCAAGATCTTCACGTCGCCGAGCGAGGCCCGCACGGAAGCCTACGTCACGGGGCGGTTCGGATGACGGCCTTCCTGTCGGTGGAGGGGTTCTCCTTCTGGTACGGCGGCACCCAGGCGTTGCGCAATATCACGGTGCCCGTCGAGCCCAATCGGATCACCGCGTTCATCGGGCCGTCGGGGTGTGGCAAGAGCACCCTGCTTCGGTCGGTGAATCGTATGAACGATCTGCTCGCGGACACACGGCATGGCGGCGACATCCGTTTGTCCGGCAAGTCCGTCTACGACCCTGAGGTAGACGTGGTCCAGCACCGGCGCCGCGTGGGCATGGTGTTCCAGAAGCCGAACCCGTTTCCGAAATCGATCTTCGACAACGTCGCGTACGGACCGCGCGTCAACGCCATCGTGCGCGAGAGCGACTTGCCAGACCACGTGGAGCGCGCGCTCAAACGCGCCGCCCTCTGGGACGAAGTCGCCGATCGTCTGGACGACATCGGCACGGGTCTCTCCGGTGGCCAGCAGCAGCGGCTGTGCATCGCCCGGGCGCTGGCGAACGACCCCGAGCTGTTGTTGCTGGATGAGCCCTGCTCGGCCCTCGATCCCATTGCCACCCAGCGGATCGAAGAGTTGCTCGTGGAACTCAAACGCGAGGTCACGATCATCATCGTGACCCACAACCTCCATCAGGCCGCACGGATCGCCGACGACACCGCTTTCTTCTACCTCGGGGAACTGATAGAGTACGGTGCGTCGGACGAGTTGTTCACCCGTCCTCGTGAGAAGCGGACCGAGGCCTACGTAACCGGGAGATTCGGATGACCGCGACTCCACATCGGCATTTCGACGACGCCCTGGCGCAGCTCAAGGATCGGTTGCTGCAGATGTCCGCGCGCGCGCAAGACGCGCTCGACCGGTCCGTGCGGGCGGTGTTGGCACGGGACACGGCGGCGGCCGACCTGGTGCTGGACGAGGACAGCGACATCGATTCGCTGGAAATCGAGATCGAAGAAACCGTCACGAATCTGCTGGCGTTGCACCAGCCGATGGCCCGGGACCTCCGCCTCCTGCTCGCGGCGCTCAAGATCTCGAACGACCTCGAGCGCGTCGGCGACCACGCCGTGAACATCTCGATCAGCGCGAAACGGATGACCGAGGGCCGCATGATCGCGCCGGAGCCCGAGCTGGTGGAAATGGGCCGCTTGGCCCGCGAGATGCTCGCCGCGGCCATCGACGCCTTCGTGCGCGGCGATGCGGATGCCGCGCGCGCCGTGTGCCGGCAGGACGATCAGGTTGACGCCCTCCACCGCTCGATGTTCCGCATTCTCATCACGCACATGGCCGAGGATGCCCACACGATCGGCGCGGCGATGGAGCTGTTCCTGGTGAGCCGGAACCTCGAGCGCGTGGCGGATCTCGCCACGAATGTCGGTGAGGACGTTGTCTTCCTGGTCGAAGGTAAAACCATCAAGCACGGGGTGGGTCGTACCCCGTAGTCCCGGTCGGTTTGTAACCTCCCGATACGCAACCGTTACATAGCCGTCGCGGTCCCGTGACCGGATCGGGCGATCAATCGTGGCACGATCGACACCCGATCGTTACCGACCGCGACCTCAACGGGGGGGAGACCCGTTCATGCGACACGCTTCGCAGTTCACACTCGGCGCGCTGGTGGCCGCCGTCGTTCTGGCGGTTCCGGTTGCCGCCCAGGACGTGACGGTGGGTGGCCTCGCGTACGGCCAATACGTGTACCAACTCAAGGCAGCACCCGACCACGCCAATGGGTTCGACCTGACCAGGGGATACGTGAACGTGGTCGGCCGGTTCAGCGGCGGGCTCGTCACCCGGATCACGCCAGACATCACCCGCGACGCCGCGGGTTCCCTCTTGCTGCGCATCAAGTACGCCTACGCGGCCTATACGCCCGCCGGCAGTCCGCTGACCTTCAAGCTGGGCATGATCCACACCCCATGGCTTGACTGGGCCGAGGGAGTGTGGGATTACCGCATGCAGGGCACCATGTCCGTCGAGCGGAACGGCTACATCACCTCCGCCGATCTGGGGCTCGGGATCGACGGCGCGTGGGCCAACCAGGCGGTCAACATGCAGGTGGGTCTCTACAACGGCGAAGGTTACAAAGGCGGCGTCGGCGACAAGCGGAAGGACGTGATGGGCCGGGTCTCGGTACGCCTCCTGGCCACCGACGACGCCGGCAGTCGCGGCGGCCTCCGCGCCACCCTCTACGGCCAGTACGGCAAACCGACCGGGGGCGGCACCCGCACGCGCGTGATCGGCATGCTCTCGTACAAGCGCAAGCTGTTCACCATCGCCACCGAAGGCGCCATCACCCAGGATTCCTCCGCCACGGCGCCGACGGCGGACGTCACAGGGCGCGTCCTGAGTGGGTTCGGCGTGTTCAACGTCCCGCACACCAAAGCGGCGCTCGTGGCGCGGGTGGATCTCGCGGATCCGAACAAGAACGTGAGCGGCGACCGGCAGACGCGCTTCATCGGTGGCGTCTCGTACCTGCTGCATCCGCACCTGCGGCTGCTGGGCAACCTCGACTACCTGAGCTACCAGGGGACGCCCACACCGGCGCAGGAAGCCACGCGGGCACAGGCGCTGTTTCAGATGGAGTTCACGTTCTAGGAGGGCGGACAGGGCGGACAGGGCGGTTGAGGCGGTCGAGGCGGTCGAGGCGGGAGTGGCGGTCATGCGGGAGTTGTCACTCGACCGCCGCCGCCTCCGCTCGTGACGGTCACCACCTCGACACGACGATCGGGCGGCGGCGCCGATGCATGAATTCGGGTTTTGCGAAGAGTCTGATGAGCGCGACCCCGGCCAGGAACCCCCCGATGTGCGCCATGAACGCGACCCCACCGCCCGCGTTGGCACCGCTCAGCGCGGGAAGCCCGCCGATCACCTGCACCGCCATCCAGAACAGCAGCATGATGTACGCGGGGAGCGTCACGCGGGTGAGAAAGAACCCGAGGAAAATCAGCGTATGGACGCGGACGCGCGGGTAGAGGACGAGGTAGGCACCCATCACCCCGCTGATGGCGCCTGACGCGCCGACCATCGGAATGGGCGAGGACGGCCCACTCGCCACCTGAGCCGCCGCCGCGAGCAAGCCGCAGATCAGGTAGAAGGCGACGAACCGGGTGTGCCCCATAGAGTCCTCGATGTTGTTCCCGAAGACCCACAGGAACCACATGTTGCCGATCAGGTGGAACCACCCTCCGTGCAGGAACATGGAGGTGAGCGGCGAGAAGAGCGCCGGCGAGTTGGTCATCACGCACGCGACTCCCTGACCCATCGGAATCGCCGTACCGGCCGGCACCCGTCCGAGCAGCTCCCCGGGGACCAGTCCCAGCTCGCACACGGAGCGGGTGAGCGCCGGCTCCGTGCCCGCTCCTTGCACCAGCAGCCAGACGACGGTGTTGACCACCACGATCCCCACCGTGACGATCGCCGGAAGCGTCGTGGGGTTCTCATCCTTGTAGGGGATCATCCGGCCTCGCGCCTAACTCCCCAGCGTGCCCAGCATCGCCCGACAATGCGGACAACTCATGAGCACGATGTAATTCACCATCCCCGGCCCGCCCTGCACCTTGTGCCACATGACTTTCTTCAGCGACGTCTTGCAATGCGGGCAGGACGGCGGCAAAGCGCTCTCCTCGAGCTGCGTCTTCTCGCCCATGATCGCCTCACTCCTACGGGTCGGTGGTTCACTGGCGGCTCCCCCTCGGGCCCCGCGCCGCAAGTCTAGCCACGCAGGCCACGGCGCGCGATGCGACCAGCCAGAAACACCATCATGGAACGGCGATGACAGTTACCGTAATCGCTTATATGACAAATCGTTAGAGCAACAGCTGCTTGCCAGGCGTGCCATTCTGGCACGGATTTCCGGTATGCCAATTGCTCGATCAGTTGCGACCGGGCGCGCGCCCCACGCATCACACTCGAAGACGGTGAGAGGCGAACATGTCGCAGAAAGTCATAGGAATCGACCTGGGTACCACGAACTCCGTCGTGGCCGTCATGGAGGGCGGGGATCCCGTCGTCATCCCGAATTCCGAAGGCGGGCGGACCACGCCGTCCGTGGTGGCGTTCACCAAGGACGGTGAGCGGCTCGTCGGACAGGTCGCCAAGCGACAGGCCGTCACCAACCCCACGAACACGGTGTTCTCGATCAAGCGGTTCATGGGACGTCGGCTGAACGAGATCACCGAGGAGAAGAAGCGCGTCCCGTACGGCGTTCGTCCTGGCAAAGGCGAGCTGGCCGTGGTGGAGATCCAGGGGAAGCAGTACTCGCCACCCGAAATCTCGGCCATGATCCTCCAGAAAATGCGGCAGACTGCGGAAGACTACCTCGGCCACAAGGTCGAGAAGGCCGTGGTCACCGTCCCAGCCTACTTCAACGACTCGCAGCGTCAGGCCACGAAGGACGCGGGCAAGATCGCGGGTCTCGACGTCCTCCGCATCATCAATGAGCCCACGGCTGCTGCCCTCGCCTACGGCTTGGACAAGAAGAAGGAAGAGAAGATCGCGGTGTTCGACCTCGGCGGCGGCACTTATGACATCTCGGTCCTCGAGCTGGCGGAAGGGGTCTTCGAGGTGAAGTCCACCAACGGGGACACGCACCTGGGCGGTGACGACTTCGACGAGCGGGTGATTCGCTGGCTGGTGGACGAGTTCAAGAAGGACCAGGGCATCGACCTCTCCAAAGACCCGATGGCGCTGCAGCGCCTCAAGGAAGCGGCGGAGAAGGCGAAGATGGAGTTGTCGACGACCACGCAGACGGAAATCAACTTGCCGTTCATCACGGCCGATCAGTCCGGGCCGAAGCACCTCAACATGACGCTGGGCCGCGCCAAGTTCGAGCAACTGGTCGACGATCTGGTCCAGCGCACGATGCCTCCCATGCAGCAGGCGCTCAAGGATGCCGGGATCCAGCCCTCGGAGATCGACGAGGTCATTCTCGTTGGCGGCTCGACGCGGATCCCGAAAGTCCAGGAGATCGTGAAGGGCTTCTTCGGGCGGGATCCGCACAAGGGCGTCAACCCGGACGAGGTCGTCGCCATCGGCGCCGCCATCCAGGGCGGCGTCCTGGCGGGCGAGGTCAAGGACGTCCTGCTGTTGGACGTGACGCCGCTGTCGCTCGGCATCGAGACGCTCGGTGGTGTGAGCACGGTGCTGATGCCGCGGAATACGACGATCCCAACCAAGAAGTCGGAGGTCTTTTCGACCGCGGAGGACAGTCAAACCACGGTCGAGATTCACGTCCTGCAGGGCGAGCGGCAGATGGCGCGGGACAACCGGACGCTCGGCCGATTCCAACTGACCGGCATCCCACCGGCACCGCGTGGCATGCCCAAGGTCGAGGTCACGTTCGACATCGACGCCAACGGCATCCTCCACGTGTCGGCCAAGGACCAGACCACCGGCAAGGAGCAGAAGATCCGGATCGAAGGGTCGAGCGGCCTGTCGGAGAGCGAAGTGGACCGCATGGTGGAGGAGGCCGAGCAGCACGCGTCCGAGGACAAGGACCGGCGCGAGGAGATCGATTCCCGCAACCGGCTCGACAACCTCGTCTACCAGGTGGAGAAGGAGTCCAAGGACTGGGTGGACCGGCTCGACTCGGCGAACAAGGAGCGGCTGGACAAGGCGGTCACGGACGCGAAGGAGGCCCTGCGCACGGGATCGCCGGACGCGGTCCGCACCGCGCTGGACGATCTGTCCCAGGCCTACTCCGCGGCCGGCACGTCCCTGTATGAGCAGACCCAGTCGGCGGGGGCGGAGGCGCCGGAAGGCGGCTCCGGCGAGCCACAAGCGGGTGAGGAAGCAAAGCCGCAGGGCGACGACGTGGTCGACGCCGACTATGAGGTCGTCGACGACAACAAGTAACTTCGGTTCCGGAACTTGGGAGAGAGCATGGGTTATTCTCTCCCACGGACCGCAAACTCTTTACGAGCAGGATCTATGTCACGAACGCGAGA
>CAYWNR010000008.1:0-5223 GCA_964459705.1 uncultured Gemmatimonadaceae bacterium
CTCCTGCGAGACGTCGAGCTTCCGCTGATCGGCGTGCTCGCGGACATGGAGTGGAAAGGAATCGCGGTCGACACCGAGCGTCTGGCCGAGTTGTCCCGCGCGTTTGGGGACGAGCTACGCACGCTGGAGCGGGCGATCTATGCGGAGGCCGGGACCGACTTCAACATCAATAGCACACCCCAGCTCCGACACGTGCTCTTCGAGAAGCTCCAGCTGCCGGTGCTCAAGAAAACGAAGACCGGTCCCTCGACGGACGCGGACGTCCTCGCCGAGCTCGCGACCATGGGCTTCCCCGTTCCGGTCCTGTTGCTGGAGTATCGCGAGCTCGCGAAGCTCCGCTCGACGTACGTCGACGCGCTGCCAGCCCGCGTGAACCCCGAGACGGGACGCATTCACACGACGTTTAATCAGGCCGGGGCGGCCACCGGCCGCCTCTCGTCGCTCGACCCCAATCTCCAGAACATCCCCATCCGCACCGCGCGCGGAGAGGAGATCCGTCGGTGCTTCGTGGCGTCACCGGGATGCCGGCTGCTGGTCGCGGACTACTCGCAGATCGAGTTACGCGTGCTCGCGCACTTCTCGGCCGACGACGCCTTTCTCGCGGCGTTTCGGCGCGGCGGCGACATTCATCGGGAAACTGCGGCGGTCATCTTCGACGTGACGCCCGACGCGGTCTCCGCCGAAATGCGGGCACGCGCCAAGACCATCAACTTCGCCACCCTCTACGGCCAGGGGGCGTTTTCCCTGGCGCGCCAGCTCGGCATCTCGCAAGACGAGGCCCGCGAGTTCATTACGCGGTACTTCGAGCGATTCGCCGGGGTCCGCCGGTTCTTGGACGCCGCCATCGAACGTGCCCGGGAAACCGGCTACGCGGAGACGCTGCTCGGTCGGCGCCGCTACATTCCGGAGTTGCAAGACCGCAACCGCCAGGTCCGCAGTTTCGGGGAGCGCACCGCGATGAACTCCCCGGTGCAGGGGTCGGCCGCGGACCTCATCAAGATCGCCATGGTCCGACTCGCGGCGGCGCTGAAGGAACGGAAGCTGGGAGCGGCGCTCCTGTTACAGGTGCATGACGAGTTGGTGCTCGAGGTGCCCGCCGACGAGGTCGACGAAGTTCAAGGACTGGTGCGCCGGCACATGGAAGGGGTGGCCGAGTTGCGGGTCCCGCTCGTGGCCGACGTGGGAGTTGGCGACAACTGGATGGACGCGAAGGGATGACCGTCTGGCGGGAGTACGCGCTGTGGCGCGAAGGGGTCGTGCACGCGCTGGACGGTGGCCTCTGGCTTCATTGCTTCATGATGCGTGGCGAACGCTGGGCGCATCTCGTGTCGTCGGACCGGGCGGCCTTGCTCGCGGCCGGGCGGATCCTGGGAATACCGGCCCAGTGGCTCCAGTATCGCCCTCTGCGGGATCCACGGTCGAGCGACCGGGTAGATGCTTGGCACTGGGACCTGCGACGTGATCGGCTGGAGCGCGCAGTGGCGCTGGCCGAGCAGAAGGTCCCGTATCGACGAACTCTCTGATTGGGAAGGCCCTGATGACGTGCATGCGGCGGCAGGTTCGGTGGTCGGTACCGGTTGTGCTCGGCGCGCTCCTGTCGGTCGGCGCCTGCTCGAGCAACGACCCGTGCAACGGCGCGTTCGGAAACGCCGGGTGCACGGTCTCCGCCAGCATCATCACCCCGGACACCACGCTGTTCAACGGCGAAGTCGTCACGTACCGGACCACTGCGGTCTACGGGATCGGCCCCGGGCTGCCAAGCGAGACCGATTGGAGCACCACGGACCCGACCAAGCTCACCGTCGTCAGCCTCACCGGCGCGACGGCGGAGGTGACGGCGACGGACACCGGGGAGGCCTACGTCATCGCCCTCATCAATCAGGAGTTCATCGACAGTGCCTATGTCCACGTGGTCGACCAGGGCAGCGTTCGTTGGCGGGTGACGTTTGGCGACGCGATCAGCCTTCAACCCGCGGTGGGCGCGGACGCGCTCATCCGGGTGGTGACCGGCGGGGGGACGCCCACCCTCCACACCGTGCAGCCGGACGGCAGTGAAGACACGCCGGTGGCCGGGTGTTTCGCGACGTTCGGACCGAGCATCGGTGTGGACGGCACCTACGTTACCGGCTCGCAATGCACCCAACTCATTTCCTTCGACGGCACGAGTCGCTGGACGGCGGCGGCTGGAAATGGCGCGCTCGGCATCGCCGTCGCGGCGGACGGCGGCGCCGTGGTCGCGAGTACCGACTCGGTCTTCAGGATCGACGCGACGGGAGGGATCACGTGGGCCGACTCCCTGGGCGGCACCGCTGTCACGTCGCCCGTGATCGGCAACAACGGCGACATCTACGTGGGATGGCAGAACGGCGGCGCCGATTCCATCTCGGGCTTCACGGCCGCTGGGACCCCCAAGTGGAGCGTTGCCGCTGACTCCGGGCTGTCCTCCGCGACCCCGGCATTCGTGCAGGGGCGGCTCATCTTCACTCGCCCGGGCGGCCTGTTCGCCATCGATACCGCCGGGACCGTCACCTGGGATCGGTCGTTCAGTGTCGACAATCCCGCGGCGTCGGCGACGGACGCGAGCTCCTCACCGGTGGCCGATGAAGTCGGGGTCCTCTACGTCCAGAGCGAAGGCGCCCTGTATTCGTATACGAACAGCGGGGGGTTCCTCTGGGCAGCCGACTCGCTGGGGTACGGCGCGGCGAGCGGGCCGGTCGGCGCGGCCACGCTGCTGGTCACGGCGACGCTTGTCGTTCCGTGTGGCGTGTCCGGGGGCCGGGAAGTGTGCTTGGTGCGCCAGAACGATGGCTCGCTCATCTGGCGGTCCGCCGTGGGCGGCGGGTCGGCGCTGGGCCTCGCCGTGGGCGACGACGGCGCGGTCTACGTCACGCGCACGCGCACCGGTGGCGGCAGTGAGTTGGTGGCGTTGTGGGCCCGCGCGTACGTCACCGATGAACTCTGGCCGGCGGAGGGCGGGAACCAGGAGCGTACCCGCCGCTAGGGAAGCGCTGCACCAGAGGTGCGGAGGCCCCTCCGTCGTCGTGTAGCCCATCCGTAGGGCACGGGCCGCGCCACCTCAACCGTCGCTGGGTCGGCGAGCCTCGGCCGGGAGCGTCCGCGTTCCCGGCCACCAGTTCCAGCGGCCGGCGATGTGCATGAAGGCGGGTACGAGCACCATGCGCACGAGCGTGGCGTCCAGAAAGACCGCCGCGGCCAGGCCAAAGCCGAACAAGCGCACCGCGATCACGCGTGAGAACGCGAAGGCCCCGAACACGAGGATCATGATCACCGCCGCGCTGGTGATCACCGACGCCGTCGCACTCAGTCCTTCCATCGTGGCCTGACTGTTCCGGCCCGACCGGTCGAACGCCTCCTTGATGCGGGCCAGCAGGAAGACCTCGTAATCCATGCTGAGGCCGAACACCACGGCGAACACCAGGACGGGCACCAGCACGTAGATGGCGCCGGTGGGTTCGGTGAGCCGGAACAGCCGATGTCCCACTCCTTCCTGAAAGACGAGGACGATCAGGCCAAACGCGCCTCCCACGGACAGGCAGTTCATGACGACCGCCTTGATCGGCACCAGGAGCGATTGGAACGCCGCGAACATGGCGATGGCGGTGATCAGCAGCACCACCGTCACGAGGAGGGGAAATCGCGCGAGCAGGGCATCCTGCAGGTCGACGCTCGCCGCCTGGAAGCCGTCCAGCATCACCGTCACCGAGTCGAGGCCCGGCACCCCCGCATCGCGGATGGCCCGGATCCGCCGGACGACGTCCATGGAGCTCGTGATCGTCGTCGAGTCGTTGAGCAGGACGGTCATGCGCGTCGTGCGACCGTCGAGGGAGAGGAGCGTGTTGAGCTGGTCCCCGTGCCGCGCGCGTGCCCGGTCGAGGTCGCTGTAGAGAATCGAGTACTGCAACATCGACATCCCCGATCCCAGGGACACGACGCTCTGGACCTGCGCCACCCGTGGATCGGCGAGAATGGAGTCTCGCATGCGCTGGACGCCGCGCAGGTAGCGGGTGCCCACGATCTTCTCGCCTTCGGGCGCCTGGAGCAGCACGGTGACCGGCAGGAGCAGCCCCCGCGACCCGATGCGTTCGAGCGCGTCGGCTCCCGAGGCCGACTCGGTGCCTCGGGGAAACCAGTCCGAATGCGGGAGCCCGATCTTGATCTGGACGGTGGGCCACATCACGCCTGCGGCGATCACGAGCCCCAGCGTGAGCGCCGGCCAGGGATGGCTCCCGAGCCAGCGAGCCCAGCGCTCCCATCCGGTGGGCGCATGGTACCAGGCCAGGCGCCGGGCGAGGCCCCGCGGGGCGTCGATCGCGCGTCCCAGAATCGCCAGCGTCGCCGGCAGCAGTGTGACGGAGAGCAGCACCGCGATGCTGACGACGATGATGCCGCCAACGGCGACCGAGCGCGTTTCCATCACCGGCGCGATGAACAAGCCGCTGAATCCCACGAGGACCGTGAGCCCACTCGTGAGGACTGCCCGCCCGGCCGTTTGGATGGTGCGCGCCGCGGCGTCGCGGCGCGATAAGCCGCGATTCAGCTCCTCCCGGAAGCGCGTCACGATGAGGAGCGAGTAGTCGACACCGACGCCGAGGCCGATCATCGTGACGATGGTCAGGACGAACACGGACATCGGCAGGAACGACGCGGCCAGGTGAACGAGCGCGAGGGAGCAGGGAATCACGAACAAGCCGACCACGATCGGCAATACCGCGGCGACGAGCGCGCCAAAGGCGACCACCAGCACGATCGCGATCAGCGGGAGCGCTCGGGCTTCTGCCCGATCAACATCCTCCTTGGTGACCGTCCGAACGTCGTAGTCGAGGGGCGGCCCGCCGGTGACCTGCACTTCGTAATCCTCCCAGTTGGGGAGGCGCTCGGCCACCGAGTGGATCGCTCTGCGGAAGGCGGGCGTCAGCTCCGTCGCCGTGTCGGCGGACGCCTCGTCGATCGCCGCTATGATGAACGTCGAGCGACGATCAGGACTCACCAACGCGGCGTTGTCGGTCTCCAGCGCCGAGATGACGCGCGATATGTAGGGTTGTGCGCGGGCGGCGCCCGTGAGCCGCCGCAGGGCATCGCGGTAGGACGCGCTGTCGATCGGGGTCGTTCCCGCGATGACGATGATGAAGTACTCGTGCAGCGGCTCAGGGAACGCCGTCCGAATGATGGCCGCCGCCGCCTTCGATTCCGTATGGAAGCCGC
>CAYWNR010000008.1:5323-20294 GCA_964459705.1 uncultured Gemmatimonadaceae bacterium
GGGAACGCCGTCCGAATGATGGCCGCCGCCGCCTTCGATTCCGTATGGAAGCCGCTCGCCGGCCCCCCCTCGACTTGCAGGACGTCGTTGACCCGTGACGCGCGCGGGATCGCGAACGCGGCGACCGCGATCCAGAACGCGATGATCAGGAAGCGGAATCGGATGATGGCGCGGGCCGGTGACCCGAGCACGGGTGTCCTCAGTCGTTTGATGGACGGCGCCTGATCGGCTGCCGCACCCCCCAAGGGTGCGCCGCGAAGCGGCCAAGTGATTACCGGGTCGAATGATAGGGCGAGGGGAACGGAGGCGCCAGCGCGTCGGTGGCGCCGGGAGGAGCCGGACCGCCATATTCCGACCATGCGAGCCGTGCTCTTCGCGCTTCGGTTGGTCGTGGTGGCGATCGTCGTCCTGCTCGCGCTCGTCGTCGGGCGGCGACTGGGTGACCGGAGGCCGGCGGCACAGGATGCCCAGCGGGAAGGGTCATACGGTGGCGCCGTCAACGCGGACTCGATCCGCGCCGTGCGGGCCGCGATCCTACGGCACGTGGCCGGTCCGGATTCCTACATCCCCGCGATGCTCCTCGAGAGTGATTCGCTGCTTCGGCGGTGGCGCGACTCGGAACACCCGCTGCGTGTGTGCCTCTTGCCGGGGCGGGTGCCCGGGTACCGCGACGATCTCAACGCCGCGGGGCGCTCCGCGTTCGTGCGCTGGGAACAGGTCGGTGGCATCCCGGTCCACTTCGAGTTCGTGAACGACTCCGCCAGCGCCGATGTGATCGTCCGTTGGATCGACCGATTCCCGATGCGCCGTGCCGGTCAGGCGGACATCCGTTGGAACGGTGCCGGGTGGATTGCCAGCGCCACGCTCACGCTGGCGACGCACACGAGCGACGGACTGCTCCTCGACGTCGATGCCGTCTACACGGTGGCCCTGCACGAGATCGGGCACCTGCTCGGTCTCGGACACTCGGATGATCCCCAGGACGTGATGTATCCGACGACCTCCGTGCACGACATCACGAGCCGCGATCGGAATACGGCCAGGCTCCTCTACTCCGTTCCCCCCGGCTCCCTCCGCCTCGGCATGGGGAACTAGCGCCGCTCACGGCCGGCGCTCCTCTCCGTGATCGACGGCCAGCACGATCTGGTACGCATACTCCGCGTACCGCTGCAGGCCGGCGAACGGGAAGTCCTCGTAGAAGGCGTCGCCCGGCTGGTGATACCGGTCCCACCGGCGTCGCAGCGCCTGCGAAGAATCGGCCGACAATCCCTCGTATGGCGCCGGACCCGGAACGATGAAGATGGCCGGGACACCACGCCGCGCGAATGGGAAGTAGTCCGAGTTGGGGGTTGCCGGTGACGTGGTGGCGCTCCACCCGCGCGCGGCCGCCACATCCACGCCGAGACTGCCGAGTGGGGTGTCGGTCCCGCCCGCCAGCCGCCATGTCCAGGGCCGCGCAGGTGGCGCGCCCGCGTCCAGGTTGATCACCGCGCGAATCCGGTCCAACGGAAAGGGGGGCCGCGCGACGAAGTAGTCCGATCCGAGCAGCCCGCGTTCTTCTCCCGTGAAGAACAGAAACAGCACACTGTGGCGCAACGCGCCACCGGGCTCCTCGCGGATCGCCTTCCCGATGGCGAGCAGCATCGCGACGCCGGCGGCGTTGTCGGAAAACCCATTGTAGATCGAGTCGCCCGAAGCGTCCGGGACGCTGACGCCCAGATGGTCGAAGTGCGCCGTGAGGGCGATCGCGGTGTCACGCCGACTGCCGTCGGCACCCGGCAGGAGGCACGTGACGTTCTCGGCAGGGAGCGGCCGCTGGACAAACGCGACAACCAACTCCACCGCTGTGTGGGCGCGGAGCGCCGTTCGCAGGGATGGCACCGCGCCAGGGCCCACCAGCACGGCGGGCAGGGTCGGGTAAAAGGACGAAGGCACGTCGGGCTCGGCGATGAGCGTCAGGCTCGTACCGCGGCTGGCCACGTAGAGGTCGAACGCGGCGGAGTCGTCCACGACCTGCACGATGCCGGCGGCACCCCGCCGCGCCAGCAGGTCGGCGGCGTCGGTCCGGACCGTTCCGCCCACGACGGCGACCATCCCATCGAGGGCGGGCAGGGATTCGGGATGCTGGCGAAGGTCATCGGCCGTCCCCACGTACACGGGCTGGCCGCGAAAGCCGCGGAGCGCGGAGCGTACGCCGCTGGTGATCAAGAAGTCGATGGATGGCGCGAGCCGCCGCCCACCAATGTCGAGCCACGAGCTGTCGGCTCGGGGTTCTACCGACTCAAGCGGAACGGGGTGCGCATAGGAGCCGGCAACGGGTTCGAGGCCCAAGGCGCGACACTGCGCTTCGATGTAGAGCGCGGCGAATGCCGCGCCCTCGGACCCGGTGGCGCGTCCCAGCAACAGGTCGCTCGCCAGGAAGGACGTGTGGGCGCGGAGCGCGAGCGTATCGATGGCGGTTCCCGAAGGAGCCGGCGGACGCGCGGGAGGCGCCGTGCACGCCACCACGGCGACGCAGGCGAGCAAGACGGCGGGTTTGAACATCGCGGACTCCGGTGGTCTGGCGCGTCGCTTCGTTGCTAAGATAGTCAGATGCACATCCTGCTCGGACTGTTGCTCAGCCTCCAGAACCCCGTGCCGGTGGACCAGGCCGTTCGTCATGGCATCACCGCGGGGGTGTTCCCGGGGGCCGTCGTGGTCGTGGGAACGCGCGACCGCATTCTGCTGGCGCGGGGCTATGGCCACTTCACCTGGAACGCCACGAGCCCGGTCCCGGACCCCGACAGCACGCTCTTCGATCTCGCCTCACTGACCAAGGTCGTGGCGACGACAAGCGCGGCCATGTTGCTGAGTGATCGTGGACGGCTGGCCTTGCAGCAGCCCGTCGTTTCCGTCCTTCCCGAATTCGACGGACCGGGCAAGGCCGACGTCACCGTCCGACATCTGCTCGAGCACCGCTCGGGCCTGCGGGCGTTTCTCCGGCTGGATACGCTCGCGCGGGGCGCCGAATCGGCCAAACGCATCGTCCTGGCGGAACCGCTTCAGATGCCGCCAGGAAGGCGAATGGTCTACAGTGACCTGAACGGCATGCTGCTCGGCTGGATCGTCGAGCGCGTCAGCGGCGTTCCGCTGGATTCGTTCGTGACGCGCGAAGTGTTCCAGCCGCTGGGAATGACGCGTACGCGGTACCGGCCCCCCCGGTCCTGGCGGAGCACGATCGCGCCGGTGGGCTTGTGGCATGGCCACGCCATCGCCGGCGAAGTCCACGACCAGAACGCCGCTCGGCTGGACGGGGTCTCGGGCCACGCTGGCTTGTACTCCACCGGCGCGGACCTGGCCCGCTTTGCCCAGTTCATGCTCCGTGAGGGTGCTCTGCCGGACGGGACCCACTTGGTCCGGCCCGGTGTCGTGGCTGCCTTTACGCGCCGTGGTCCTGAGAACCGCGCGCTCGGCTGGGAGATGCGCGACACGACGAGCGCCAACAACTCCGGACACCGGATGTCGGCGGCGACGTACGGGCACACCGGGTACACTGGCACGTCGGTCTGGATCGATCCGGAGCAGGACGTGTTCGTCATACTGCTCACCAATCGCGTGTTCTCGCCGCACACCAACCGCTCGATCAGCCTGCTCAAGCAGGTCCGTGGTGCCGTCGCGGACGCGGCGGTCGGGCTGGCGCTGGCATGCCGGACCCCCGGGGCGACGTGTCCCGATGCCCGCTGACCGGCCGGTCGTGATCTACGATGGTAGCTGCGGTTTCTGTCGCAAGTGGGTCCAGCGGCTGAAACGCTGGGACCGACACGACCGGCTCGCGCTCCTTCCGCTACAGGACCCCGAAGCGCCGACGCTCGCCGGGCGGTCCCGGTCCGAGCTCGAGCGCACCGCCCACGTCGTGTTCCCGACCGGGAAGGTCCTCGCGGGAGCAGCCGCGCTCCGCGAGCTGTGTCGCTACCTCCCGGGTGGCTGGATTCCGCGCGGGATTCTGTCCTTGCCCGGCGCACTCTCCCTTGCGGAATGGGGCTACCGGCGGGTGGCATGGCATTGGGGGCCCGTTGGCGCCCGGCTCGGGCGGCACTAGGTTCCCGGAAGGACGTCTCGTGCGAGGAGGACGCATGCCGAACGTCACGGAAGAGGTGGTGCGCCGGACCCTTCGTGGTGTGAAGGACCCCGAGTTGAACCTGAACATCATGGACCTCGGACTCGTCTACGACGTAGCGGTGGACGACGCCGGCGGCGTCGACGTGAAGATGACGCTGACGTCGCCGGGGTGTCCCTCGGGACCCGAGATCATGACGGACGTGGAACAGGCCGTCCGAGGGGTGGAGGGTGTCACCGACGCGCGCATCGAGCTCGTCTGGGAACCCTACTGGACCCCCGAGCGCATCGACCCGCGGGTGCGCGCGTTTCTTGGCTTGTGAGCGCCTTTGGCTTGTGAGCGCCTAGCGTATCCCACGGTTCGCTCGCCGCGCAGCCTTTGCTGAAACATGTCGAGCGCATGGTGTGGTGGGGTGGTTATGGAGAGATGAAGCGGTGGCTGCTCTCCGTGCCCCGGCTTTCTGTCGTGGCCTGGCTGTGTACGTTCCTTTTCGGGCTCGGCGTCATCGGCACCGAATGGACCATCTACGCCGTCCGCCGTTTCGGGGCCGATCCCAATGCGGTGGTGCTACGCGACGCCTTTCTGGCTGGGTGCGCGCCAGCCTTCGTCTTCGCGATTGTGCTGATGCCGATCGTGGAGGAACTGATCTTCCGCGGGTTCCTGCTACGCATGCTGCTGGTCAGCACCCCGGTCGTGTTCGCGCTGGGAATGGACGCGCTCGTTTTCGCCTTGTTTCATCCGAGCTTCCCAATGCTCCCGATGGCGTTCGTGCTCGGCCTCATATTCGCCGCAGTGGTGCTGCGATTCGGCTCATTGCCGCTCACAATTGTGGGGCACGCGTTCTGGAATGGACATAGTGCCCTGCTCGTGGCATTGGGGCTACGCGTGCCCGGCTATGCGTTGCGGGATGTGGGTGAACACGCCTCTAGGGGACAACCCGGCTGGTGGCTGGTGATGGGCGCTGTCACGATGATCGCGGGCGCGGTCGGACTCGCTCGTCAGTCGCCGGCTGGCCCCGCGGCCCTCACATGTCGAGGCGGTCGAGATCTCGCATCGAGCTGATTCGAGCCGGTCCCGGAACAGCGTGTTAGTGGGCCGCCTCGAGTAGCGCCGTATCGCCCATGACCTCGCGCTGCCAGCGCCGCAGGTCGGGCACGTCATCCAGCGCGGCGGCCTCGGTCGGGGCGGCGCGCGCAATCGCCACCAGCACCCCATTTGGGCAGACGAGGCCGGGATCGAGCCCGACCGCCGGTGCCCGCTCACTGCGAAGCGCCTTGAGGCGCGCCAGCCGAGCGTCCACGGCCGGGTCCGGTCGTTCACGGGGACGCCGCTCGACGCGGGGCCAGTCCTCCTCGGGCGTTGACCGTCCGGCACGAATCGCAGCCAGCAGGCTGGCGCCGTGTCGTGCCGAAAGACGCGGGGACATGCCCGGGACGGCCGCGAGTGCCTCGGCGGCTTCCGGCGCCGCACGCGCGAGGGCGACCAGGATCTCGTTCGCGAGGACCCGGAAGGGTGCCCGGTCGAGTTCGCGGGCCCGCTCGTCGCGCCACTGCCAGAGGACGCGGAGAATCGCGAGTTGCGGCGGGCGCAACGCCTTGGCGCCCTTGAGCCCCAGGAACTCCTGTCCCTCCAACGCGCGATTGCTCCAGCGAAGACCCTCGAGGCGATGGAACTCTTCCTCCGCCCAGTGCAGTCGGTGGAGCTTCTCCAACTCGGCGGCCAGCGCGTCACGCAGGTCCGGGAGATACGCCGTATCGGCCGCCGCATAGGCGATCATGTCGTCGCTCAGCGGTCGCTGGGACCAATCAGCGCGCTGCAGATCCTTCCGGAGTCGCACGCCAAAGTACTTCTCCAGCAACGCGCCGAGCCCGACGGCCGGCTCGCTCGCGAGGTGGGCGGCGATGCGCGTGTCCCAGATGCGGCGAGCCTCGAACCCGTAGTCCCGTTGGAGGATGCGGAGGTCGTAGTCCGCGTCGTGCAGGATGACCTCCCGTGTGGGGTCGGCGAGGAGACGTCCGAGGGGATCGAGGTCGGTGACCGCGAGCGGATCGACGAGCGCGGTCTCCCGATCCGTACTCAGTTGGACGAGGTAGACCCGATCGACGTATCGGTGGAAGGACGCTGCCTCGGTGTCCACGGCAACGCGGGGTTCACGGGCGAACCGCGCGGTCAGAGACGCGAGGGTCGCGTCGTCCAGGATCAGTTCCGGGTGCAGCGCTGACGGGCTCATCGGATGCACTCCCGGCGGGACCGGTTGCCGCCGGATGGGAATGCAGCAAACGGGTCAACAACGAGCGCAGGGCGACGGACGATCGAAACGCGGACATGCTGCGGCCTCACGCCTGGGTGGTTGGGAGGAAAAGTCACCGCTCCTCGTTTCGTTGCCGTAAGGGTCGGGTCACAGCGGGGTCACGGCCCCGAGGGTCACCGGGACGTTGGCAAGGTCAGCGGCGCATCGTCGCGCCGCGGAACCCGGTGATAAGTTTAGCAGGCAATACACTGTGGAGGCGGGTGGGTGTCGACGGTTCCCCCGATCGAGCTGATCGTCTATCCGGACGACTGCGACGCGTTTGGCCATCTGAATCAAGCAGCCTATTTCAGGCTCTTCGAGCGGGCCAGGTGGGAGGCGCTGGCGCACGGACCCGGAATGGACACGTTCCGCGCGCATGGCGTGTTGCCGGTGGTGCGCAAGACGGAAGCCGAGTTCTTCCAGCAGGCGGCCCCCGGCGATCGGCTGCGGTTCGAGTTGGAGGTCGAGCACTGGGGCGAGACCAGCTTCACGGTGCGCCAACAGGCGCGCAAAGTGGGGGGGCAGGGCCTCGCCGCCGAGGTCCGTGTTGTGCTGGTCACCATCGGCCGGGACGGCCGACCCTGTCCGGTGCCGGTGGAGGTCGGGCGGTTTCTCGGTGTTCAGAGTTCGCGCCGCACGGCCGCGAGCCGACAACTGACGGTGCGCGACCTCGTGATCACGGTCGATGTGACGGGAGACGGTCCGGCCGTCCTGTTCATTCATGGGTTTCCGCTGGACCGGACGCTGTGGCGACCGGTGGCGCGGACGTTGACGGGGTGGCGCCGCATCGCCCCCGATCTTCGGGGGATGGGACTCTCGGAGGCGCCCGAGGAGGGGTACTCGTTGGCCGAGTACGCCGACGACCTCGCGGCGCTACTCGATGCCGTGAAGGTGGACCAGGCGGTCGTGTGCGGGTTCTCGATGGGTGGGTACGTGGCATTCGAGTTGTTGCGCCGCCATCGTGATCGGGTCCGCGCCCTCGTCCTGGCCAACACGCGGGCCAGTGCGGATGACGCGGATGGCCGCGCGAGCCGTGATGCCATGATCGCGCGCATCCGCCGCGACGGGCCGGGCTTCCTGGCCGACGAGATGATCCCACGACTCCTGGCCCCGGCCTCCCTCCAGACCGAACCGGATGTGGTGCGGCAGGTTCGTGCGATGGTGAGCGCGCAACAGGCCGACGGCCTCGTGGGAGCCCTCACGGCGATGCGCGACCGGGCCGACGCGACGGCGTTGCTCGCGACCGTCACCGTCCCGACGCTGGTCATTGCCGGGAGCGATGACCAGCTCATTCCGAGCGCGGCCTCTCGGGCGATGGCCGAGGCCGCTCCAAACGCCCATTTCGCGATGATCCCCGGAGCCGGTCACCTTGCACCGATGGAGCAGGCTGTGAATACGGCGCGGGTGATTCGGGAGTTTCTCGAAGCGCTGCTCTGACACCCGAGGCGAGAGCCCATGATTCCCCTTGCGGTCTACAAAGTCATCCACATCATCGGCATCGCGTGCGTCGTGGGCGCGCTCGGCGGTATGGCCGTGCATGCCGCGAACGGCGGCACACGCGAGGCCTCACTGACCCGGCGCCTGACGACGGCCACGCACGGCATCGGTCTCCTGCTGGTGCTCCTGGCCGGCTTCGGCATGCTCGCTCGTCTGGAGCACCCGGCACACTCGGGTTGGGTAGTGGCGAAACTAGTCGTCTGGCTTCTCCTGGGGGGGGCGGCCGCGGTGCCGTACAAGCGGCCGCAGTTCGCCCGAGCGCTGTTTCTCCTGGTACCCCTCCTGGTTGGGGTTGCCGCCACACTGGCTCTCACGAAACCGTTCTGACCATGAAGCGATTCCTGTGGTACTCGACGTTGCTGGTGCTCGTGGCGTGTCAGCCGCGCCAAGACAAACCCGCCGCCGCGAAGGCCGCGGCCCCGGCTACGGCCGCCGCTGCCCCGGCCCCGTTCGACACCGTCGTCCTGGAGACGAGCCGCGGCCGCATCGTGATGGAAGTGAATCGCGAGAAGGCACCCGTCACGGTGGCGAACTTCGAGCGACACGTGAAGGCGGGATTCTACGACGGGATGATCTTCCACCGGATCGCCCCCGGCTTCGTCATTCAGGTCGGACGCGTGTTGGGGGACATGTCCGAACGCTCCACGACCGCCGTGCCGATCGTGAACGAGGCCGAAAACGGACTCAAGAACCTGCGCGGGACCGTGGCCATGGCGCGTACCGATTACCCGAACAGCGCCACGAGCGAGTTCTTCATCAACCTCAAGGACAACGCGAAGCTCGACTTCGTCGCACCCACGTACGAGGGATTCGGCTACGCCGTGTTCGGCCGCGTGATCGAGGGAATGGACGTCGTGGACCGCATCGCGGCCACCAAGCCCGTGCGGCGCGGGAAGTACGCCGAGTTTCCCTCGGAGCCGACCGTGATCCGTCGGGCATACGTCCAGGGAGCCGTGCCTCCCTCCTGATCCATGCGACCACGCGCGCTGGACATCACGCTCCCGGACTGGCTGCCGCCGGCGGTGCCGTGGGACCGTCCCCACACGACCGCCGATGACCGCATGCGCCTGGCCAATCATCTTGCCGACGCGAACGTGCGCCACGGCACCGGCGGCCCGTTTGGCGCGGCCGTGTTCGACCTCACGACCCACCGCCCCGTGGCGGTTGGCGTCAACCTCGTGGAGCGGGCGGCGAACGCCATCCTCCACGCTGAAATCGTCGCCTTGATCTTTGCCCACGCAACGCTCGGCCGGTACTCGCTGCACGCGGAGGACTTACCGCCGCACGCGCTGACGACGTCGTGCGAGCCCTGCGCGATGTGCCTCGGCGCGCTCCTGTGGAGCGGTGTTCGGGTGCTCGAATGTGGGGCGTCGCGCGAAGACGCGATTCGCCTCGGGTTCGACGAGGGCCCGGTGTTCCCGGCCTCGTACGCATATCTGGAGGCGCGGGGGATACGGATCGTGCATGGCATCCTGCGCGCTGACGCGGCCGCGGTGTTGGAGGCCTATCGGCAGCGTGGCGGGGTGATCTACAACGGGTAGGGCTGGCGGCAACTCGGGTCGCGCGCGATGATGGGGACGTGAGCGCCCCGTTTCCCCAGCCCGACCTGCTCAGCACGCGCCTTCGCTTGCGGTTGCTCGTCACGTCGGACGCGGGGGACGTCCAACGGCTCGCCGGTGATTTCGCGGTTGCGGATACGACGCTCAGCATTCCCCATCCGTATCCGGACGGCGTTGCGGAATCTTGGATCGCGTCGCTGCGCGCGCCGGAGGCGGCAAACCGGATCACGTACGCGCTGACGGAGCGGTCGTCGGGAGCGCTGATCGGCGCGATGGGTCTGGCGGTGGACCCGGCGCACGAGCGCGGTGAGCTCGGCTACTGGGTGGGAAAGCCGTTTTGGAGCCAAGGCTATGCCACGGAAGCCGCGCGCGTCGTGTTGACGTACGCCTTCGGCACCCTCGGCCTCCATCGGGTGCACGCGCGCCGCTTCGCGCGCAACCCCGCCTCGGGACGGGTCCTGGAGAAGATTGGGATGCGGCAGGAAGGGATGATGCGCCAGCATATACGCCGGTGGGAACGCTTCGAGGATGTCGTCCTGCACGGGATTCTGAGAGAGGAATGGGAGCAGCGATGATCCATCGGGTGGCAATAGCCGCGATCGGCTTGTGGACCGCGCCGTTGGCCGCGCAGGAGATCATCCTCGTGCCAGGATTCACGCACGAGTTCCGCGGCCTCTCCTCCCGCGGCGACGAGATGTGGGCGAGTGGTCCCGATGGAACGTTCGCCCACTCGCGCGACGCCGGCCATTCGTGGAAAGTCGGGACGATTGACGGTGCCGCGACGCTGTTCCTCGTGGATGTGGAAGCGCTCGGCCGGGACACGGCCTGCGTGCTCGGCACGGACTTCACTGGCGGGGTCGGCCGCGCGTATCGCACGACGGACGGGGGCCAGTCGTGGGTCCAGACCTTCGAGCTCGCGCACGCCGGTGTCTTTCTCGACGGCATGGCCTTTTGGGACCGCATGCGCGGCGTGGCCTTTGGAGATCCCGTGGACGGCGCGTTCACGATGCTCCGCACGGAAGACGGCTGCGCATCGTGGATCGAGGTTCCTCCGGCAAACGTCCCGGTTCCCACGGCGGGCGAGGCGGGGTTCGCGGCCTCCGGCACGGCCATCGCCGTCGCGGGCACGAAGCACGCGTGGGTCGGACTGGGCGGCGATTCTGTGGTGCGCGTGCTGCGCACCGAGGACGGAGGCTGGTCCTGGACCGCGGCCCGGACACCCATGCCGCCGGGAGCCACCACCGGCGTCTACGGCATCGCGTTCCGCGATACGCTGCATGGCATTGCGGTCGGCGGGAGCTCGCAAGACCCGACGAACGATGCGCCGAACGTGCTGATCACGGCGGACGGCGGGCGCACATGGACGCTCGCTGGACCGACCGCGCCGCCCGGCGTGCGCTACGGCGCGGCAGTGCTCACCGCGACCCCGCGCGCCTTCGTGGCCTCCGGCCCGACCGGCATCGGGATCACGACCGACGACGGGGCAACGTGGACGGTGGTGGACACGCTCTTCGGGTTCGCGCTGCACTCCGTCGGCGACCGCGCGTGGATGGCTGGAAACCGCGGATGGATTGCGGTGTTTGACCTGGGGCGCTTCCTGTCGGAGCAGCGCCCGCCCCAACGCTGAGTTTCCTCGGTAGGCGTTCAGTCCTGGTGGTCGGCCGGCCGGAGGCGGTCCGCGTCCGGTAGGCGACCCACGAGTCGTGCGGGGTCGTGGATCAACACCGGGAGATGCTCGGGGCAGATCCAGTACGAGCCGTCTCGATAGCGCAGCGCGATGAGCGGCGTGGCGTTGGCATCGCGCCCGCATGCGAGACATGTCTGCGCGTCGTTATCCATGATTCCCCTTTCGTCGTTCGCCCTCGCCGAGTGGATTACAGACACGGGCGGTGTGGTTTCCGATGGCGCGCACTCTGGCCGAACCGGCGCCGAACGGCTATGCATTCTCCGAGGATTACCGACGCCCGTCAACGCGCGGGTGCAGTTGTTGCGGAGGTCGAGACATGGATGAGGGAGAAGCCGTCCCGACGACGGGATACTCGCGCAATCCACTGAATCAGAAGTTGGGTCTCAAGTCGGGCTTCCGGATTGCGGTGATCAATGCCCCGGATCGCTACTGGGATCTCGTGCATCCGCTTCCGGACGGTGCCTCGGTATTCGGGGCGCGCGCGCGCCGGCTGGACTTCGTGCACATGTTCGCCGAGCGCCGCGCCGAGTTGGCACGCGCCCTTCCCAAACTGATTGGGCGGATCAAGGCGGACGGCATGATCTGGGTCTCCTGGCCAAAGCGAACGTCGGGTGTCGCCACCGATATCACCGAAGACGTCGTGCGCGAGCTCGCGCTGCCGCTCGGACTGGTGGACGTGAAGGTGTGTGCCGTGGACGAAACGTGGTCGGCGCTCAAACTCGTCATCCGCGTCGAGAATCGTCCCGAGTGATTCGCGTCGGCGTCGGCCTGCTCGCGACGGTGGCGGTCACGGCATGCCGCGGGTCGGCGCCGAACGCGGCACCACCGGCGGCCGACACGAGCGGCATGCGGGTCGTGCTGCTCGGCACCGGCACGCCGAACGCCGACCCGGATCGCTCGGGGCCCGCCGTGGCGGTGGTGATCAACGGATCGGCGTACTTGGTCGATGCCGGCCCCGGCGTCGTTCGGCGTGCCGCGGCCGCCGCGCGCAATGGCATCAAGGCGCTCGACCCCGCCACGCTCACGCGCGTCTTCATCACGCACCTCCACAGCGATCACACGGTCGGCCTGCCCGATTTGTTGCTCACCCCCTGGGTGTTGGGGCGCGAAGCTCCGCTCGACGTGTTCGGGCCACCCGGCGTCGATTCGATGGTGACACATCTGGAGGCTGCCTACCGGGAAGACGTGCGACGCCGGATCGACGGTCTGCAGCCGCAGAATGCCACGGGGTGGCGCGCCACGGTGCATCTCGTTCAGCCCGGGGTGGTCTACCGCGATAGTAACGTCACGGTGACGGCGTTCGCGGTGCTGCACGAAGACTGGCCGTACGCGTTTGGCTATCGGTTCCAATCCGCCGATCGCGTCATCGTGATATCCGGTGATACACGACCGACCGACGCGGTGGTCGAGGCGTGTCACGGCTGCGATGTGCTCGTCCATGAGGTGTACTCGGACGCGGGGTTCGCGCGACGCACCGCCGACTGGCAGCGGTATCACGAGCGGGCCCACACATCCGCGTCGGCCCTGGGACGCCTGGCGGCGCGCGCCCGGCCAGGACTGCTGGTGTTGTACCACCAACTCCCGTGGGGCACGTCCCCGGAGGCGCTGGTGCGCGAGGTGCAGGCCGGGGGCTACACCGGTAGGGTCGTGTATGGAAACGACCTGGACGTTTTCTGAAGGCTGGTGACCCGACCTTCAGGCCGGCTTCACGGCCCGTTCACGGGTATGGATGCACGATCCTAGTAGGCAAGGAGGATCCTCATGGCCCACCTGACCGAAGCGTGGCTCTTCGCGGCGTCGACGCCGGATGTCCAACCTGGCATGGTGCCCACCGTTCGTGCGCGGGTCGCGTGCCCGGAAACCGGCGGCATCAACCGCGTGCGTCTGGCGATGGATCCGATGGGCGGGACGCCGGCCGTCGTCTGGTGCGAGCGGTTCGACGGACACGCGATCACCTGTGAGCGTCGCTGCCTCGAAGTGGAGATTGCTGAGACCGACGACTAGCGGTGCCTTGTTTGGATGAGCGGGATGCGACGACCGCGCAGCAGTTCGCGTCTGTCGCCTACCCGCCCATCCCGTCCACCGGCATCCGCGGATCGCGCCTCGTTCGGCTTCCCGCCTAGGGCACCACGTCCGGCAGGTTCAACGCTCGAATGCGGGCCCGGAACGTCGCCAGGCCGCCATCCACCCATGCCCGGAATGCCCGTTCGGCGTCGTCGAGCCGCGCGTGCAGAACGTCGTGGACCGCGTGCTGCTGTGTGGTCGGTGGGAAATCGGCTGAGCTCTCGGCAACGTCGCTGAGGAGCGCCGCGAGCCGCCCGTAGAGGCGCATCGGCGCCCGGAACGAGTCTTCGCGCGCCCCGGTGAGATTGACGTCGAACAGCATGGCCGCCACGGCGACCGCGCTGTCTTCCGCTGCCTTGGTGGCATCGAGCAGATCCTTCGCCTCCGCGGCATCCTTGACCGTCGAAGAGTCCCGTAGCACGCCCCGCACGTCGGCCAGTTGCTTCTTCACCCATTCGATCCGGTTGATCATGCCGACCGCGCGGTTGAGATCCGCGCGCAGCTCGAGCGCGAGCGCGAGTTGGTCGCGGACGTCCTGCGCCGTGCCGGCCGAATGCGGGTCCTTGCGCACGACGACGGTTCCGCTCGCGGTGTCGCCGCGGACAGCCACGCGCAGCGTGTAGGTCCCCGGCGCCGCCAGCGGTCCGCGCGTCGAGAGGTCGAGATCCCACACGACGAGCGGCCGCCAGCCATCCTTGTTCAGCGTCACCCACTGCCGTCCGGGCGGAGCCGTGCGCAAACGGGGTTGCCGCGCGGACGCGTACCGGAGATCCCACCAGGCGCGGTTCACGCCGGCGTGCGCCGGGCCCGTGAACGTACGCACCGTATCGCCCGCGCCATCAAACACGGTGATCGTCGCCGATGCGGACGCGGCGCTGTCCGCGGGCGTGGTGCTGTCGGCGGGATTGGCGGACACGTAGTAGTCGATGTTCGCACCATAGTCCGGATTCTCACCCACCACGAAGCTCGGAGCGCTCGGTGTTTCGTGAATCGCCCGGAACCGGTAGGCCGGCCGTGGGGGGAAGAGATGGAGCGATTGCCGGAGCACGTCTGCGTCCAGGGACCGCAACGGCGTGAGGTCATCGAGAATCCAGATGCCCCGTCCATAGGTCGCCACCACCAGGTCCCCGAAGTGCGGCTGCACCGTGATCCAGGAGACCGGTGCGTGCGGCAGGTTGAGCTGCAGTGGTTGCCAGTTGGTCCCCTCATCGAGCGTGAAGTAGAGCGCGTTCTCGGTTCCCACGAACAGCATGCCGCGACGGACGGGGTCCTCGGCGACCGTGTGGGTGTAGCTCAGCACCGATCGTGGGATGCCCGCGTCGATCCGCTTCCACACGCGTCCGTACTCGGTGGCCTTGTAGACGTACGGGTCGAAATCCGCCAACTCGTGGCGATCGATGACCACGTACGCCGATCCGGCGTCGTACGTGGATGGGGTGATCTGTCGCACCTTCCCCCACCGCTGGAGCCCCTTGATGTTCGCGGTGACGTTCGTCCAGGTCCCGCCCCCGTCGCGCGTCACGTGCACGAGGCCGTCGCTCGAGCCGGCCCACAGGACGCCGGCCTCGACCGGCGATTCCGCCAGCGAGTGCAAGACCGAGCCGTCGAACGTCATGAGGTTGTCGACCGCGACGCCGCCGGACGACTGCTGGTGGCTCTTGTCGTTGGTCGTGAGGTCCGGACTGATCTCCTTCCAACTGTTCCCGCCGTCCGTCGTCATGTGCACGTACTGACTGCCGACGTAAACCCGATTGGGATCGTGTGGCGAGATGGCGATC
>CAYWNR010000009.1:0-19415 GCA_964459705.1 uncultured Gemmatimonadaceae bacterium
CTAGGCGGCTAGGCGGTCAGGCGGTCAGGCGGTCAGGCGGCTAGAAAGGACCCCGGTGGGAGGGACCTTCCCTCGGGGCCCTTTCTAGCCGCCTATCCGCCTATCCGCCTACCAGTCACCCCCACCCGTATCTACTTTCCACGCTTCATCACACGGCATCGCGGTACCCCGGGAACCCGTTGAGGGGCTCCGGCGTTATCAGTGTCTCCATCGCACGCGTTGTGGAGGTGCAGTGCCCGCTCAGAGAATGTCGTCGCGGTCGTGGGCCGCGATATCGCTGATTCCGGCGCTTGCCGCACTCTCGTGCGGCAAGGGGCAAGCGGGGTTCGCATTTCCCCCGCCCGAAGTGTCGATCGTGACCATGGAGCCCCGGACCGTGCCTGAGACGTTCGAGTTCCCCGGCCAGGTGCAGGCGTACCGCAGCGTGCAGGTGCGCGCGCGCGTGGATGGTGTCATCCTCGAGCGACCGTTCACCGAAGGGATGATCGTCCGGCCGGGGCAGGTGCTCTACCGGCTCGACAAGGTGCGGTATCAGGCGGCGTACGACGGGGCGCAGGCACGGTTCCAGAACGCGAAGGCGACGTACGAGCGCCTGGCTCCCCTGCTCGAGCGCCACGCCGTCGCGCAGCAGGACGTGGACAACGCCCAGGCGACGTATTCCGCGGCCCAGGCCGCGCTGGAGTCGGCGCGCCAAGACCTCGAGGACACGGACGTCAAGGCGGAGATAACCGGGCGCGTTGGGCGCACGCTGCTGGACGTCGGCGCGCGAGTCACCGGCTCGGCGGACCTGCTGACCACGATCGACCAGCTTGACCCCGTGTACGTGTCCTTCCAGCCGTCGTCCCAGCAATTGCTCGAGTGGCGGGAGAAGCCACGTTGGCGCACGCTGGTCGAGCCGGGGAGCCCATTGGCGGTGCGTGTCGTGCTTCCCGACGGATCGCTGCTGCCGAGCGTGGGACGACTCGACTTCGTTGCGCCGTCGCTCAACGTGGCCACCGGCACGCAGGAGTTCCGCGCCGTCTTCCACAACGCCGACCGGCTGCTGATGCCGGGCGGGTTCGTGCGGGTGCGGCTCCTGGGCTTTGAGCGCGACAGCGCCTATGCGATACCGCAGCGGGCGGTGCAGACGGGACTCGGGCGCCAGTTCGTGTACGTCGTCACGGGCGGCGATACCGTGCGGATCCGCGACGTGCAGACCGGTCCGTGGTCGGATGGAGAGTGGATCATCAACCAGGGGTTGGCGGCTGGCGACCGCGTGGTCGTGGACGGCCTGCAGAAGGTCGTGCCGGGCCGGAGCGTGAAGCCGGTGCCGTTGGCGGACAGCACCGCCGCTCAGCCGGAGGCCGGGTCGACACCATGACGGCGCCGTCTCAGGAACAGCACCAGATCGGCTACTACTTCATCCGCCGGCCGGTGCTGGCCGGCGTGGTCTCGATCATCATCACGCTGATGGGAGCCCTAGCCATCCGGCTGCTCCCCATCTCCCGGTATCCGCAGATCACGCCGCCCGCGATCCAGGTGATCGCCGTCTATCCCGGCGCTACGGCACAGGACGTCGCCGAAGCGGTCGCCGCGCCGATCGAGCAGCAGCTCTCGGGCCTCCAGGGACTGTTGTACTACACGTCCGCGAACGCGAGCGACGGGACGATGAACCTGTCGATCTACTTCGATACGGGACGTGACCAGGATCTCGCGGCGGTGGACGTGCAGAACGCCGTGCAGCTCGCCTCCCCGCAGCTCCCGGCGGCCGTGCGGCAGAACGGGATCTCGATCGTCAAGGCGAACACCGACATCCTCGGGGCCGTGGCGCTCACGTCGAGCGACCCGCGCTACGACGCCGCGTACCTGACCAATTACATGAAGCTGTATGTCGAGGACGAGATCAAGAGCGTGCCGGGTCTCGGCAACTTCCAGACGTTCGGCGGGCTCCAGTTCTCGATGCTCATCCAACTGGATCCTGACAAGATGGCGCAGCTCGGCATCACGGTGAGCGACGTCGCTAGCGCGGTGCGGGAGCAGAACGCCACCAATCCGGCGGGGCGGCTCGGCCGCGAGCCGGCGCCGGAGGGGACGCAGCTCACGATCCCCGTCACCACGATCGGGCGGCTCCAGACCCCCGACGAGTTCAACGACATCATCGTGCGCGCCGAGCCCAACGGATCGCTGGTCCGGGTCCGCGACATCGGACAGGCGGTGCTCGGGTCACAGGACTACAACCAGGCCGGACGCCTGAACGGACGGCCCACGGCACTCGGGCTCCTGTTCCTGCGGCCCGGTGCCAACGCGCTGCGCACCCAGGCACTCATCGTGGAGCGCGTGGCGGCGCTGTCCAAGAACTTGCCGCCCGGCATCACGCTCAGCGTGCCGTTCGACACGACGCCGTTCGTGACCACCTCGATCCACGAGGTGGTGGTGACGCTCCTCGAGGCGCTGTTCCTCGTGGCCCTGGTGGTGTACATCTTCCTGCAAAGTTGGCGCGCCACCCTGATCCCGATGCTCGCCGTGCCGGTCAGCGTGATCGGCACGTTCCTCGGGCTCAAGGTGCTCGGACTCTCGATCAACGTGCTTACGCTGTTCGCGCTGGTGCTCGCGATCGGGATCGTGGTGGACGACGCCATCGTCGTCATCGAGAACGTCGAGCGGATCATGGCCACCGAAGGGGTCCCCGCCCGGATCGCCGCGGACCGCGGGATCCAGCAGGTGGCCCCGGCACTGGTGGCCATCGTGCTCTCCCTGGTCGCCGTGTTCGTGCCGGTCGCCTTCACCGGCGGCGTGACCGGTGCGCTGTTTCGCCAGTTCGCCATCACGATCGCGATCGCCGTGGTGCTCTCGGGGGTTGTGGCGCTGACCCTCACGCCCGCGCTATGCGCGTGGCTCCTCAAGGACGTCACCGAGGCCCATACCACGGGACCCTTCGGCGTCTTCAATCGCGTGTTCGACCGGGGCCGCGGGACGTACGTGCGCAACGTCGAGCGCGTACTCGGCCACCCGCGCGCGGGCCTCGCCGCCTTCGCGGTGGTGATCGCGCTGGCGGTCGTGCTGTGGCGCCAGGTCCCCAAGTCGTTCATCCCGACCGAAGACAAGGGCTACTTCGCAGTCGCCCTCCAGCTCCCTGACGGCGCGTCCCTGCAGCGCACCGAAGACATAGTCCAGCGGGTCGAGGGGTACCTGCGCCAGGAGCCGGCGGTGCAGAACATCGTCGCCCTCGCCGGCCTCGACATCCTGAGCCGCTCCAACCAGACGAACAGCGCGGTCGTCTTCGCCCAGGTCAAGCCGTGGGACCAGCGCGGCAAGGGCGAGTCGCTGGACGCGGTCACCGCCCGGATCAGCGGCCGCCTGTTCGCGATGAAGGACGCGATCGCCTTCGCCTTCAACCTGCCCGAGATTCCGGGACTCGGCGCCACCGCTGGGGTCGAGACGAATCTCCAGGACAAGACCGGTCGGCCGGTCAGCGTCTTCGCCGGCGACGTCCAGGCGTTCCTCCAGGCGGTGAACCAACTCCCCGCCGCCGCCGGGGCGCAGGCGAACTTCCGCGCCAATGTGCCGCAGCTCTACGTCCAGGTGGACCGGGCCGCCGCACTCTCCCGCGGCGTCAAGCTGAGCGACCTGTTCGGCACGCTGCAAGCGCTGCTCTCGACCCTCTACATCAACGACTTCAACCTCTACGGGAAGACCTACCGGGTGCAGGCCGAGGCGGAAGCGCGGTTCCGCCAGACGCCGGCGGACATCGGCCGCCTTTATGTGCGGGGGGCGAAGGACGCCATGATCCCCGTCTCTGCCCTCACTCGCACCGAGTTTCGCGCCGCGCCCACGCTCCTCACCCGCTTCAACGGCTTCACCTCGGCGCTCATCACCGCCGCACCGAAACCGGGCCGGAGCAGCGGCGAGCTGATGGCACAGCTCGACACCCTGGTGCGCTCGCCCCGCTTCGCGTCGAGCGGGCTGGCACTCGCATACTCCGGCCAGTCCTACCAGGAGCGCGCGTCCAGCGGCGCCGCGGACGTGGTGCTGGTGCTGGGGTTGATCATCGTCTTCCTCGTGCTGGCGGCCCAGTACGAAAGCTGGACGCTGCCGTTCGCGGTGCTTCTGGGGATCCCGTTCGGCGTGCTGGGCGCGTACTTCGGCGTCTGGCTGCGGGGTCAGCCGAGCGATGTCTACGTCCAGGTGGGGTTGATCACGGTGGTCGGCCTGTCGGCGAAGAACGCGATCCTCATCGTCGAATTCGCCAACAAGCTCCACGCGCAGGGCGTGCCGCTGCTCCAGGCGGCGACCGAGGCGGCGCGCGATCGGCTGCGCCCCATCCTGATGACCTCGCTCGCGTTCATCTTCGGTGTCTCGCCGCTGTTGATCGCATCGGGCGCGGGGGCGAAGAGCCGGCACTCGATCGGCACGACGGTCTTCTCGGGCATGGTGGTCGCGACGGCGATCGCGATCATCTTCATCCCGCTCTTCTTCCACCTCATCCAGGGGTTGGCGGATCGCGGTCGCAGGGCGCTCGCGACGACACGGGAGGCCGGACGATGAGACGGACCGCTCGTGTCCTCGCGACCGTCGGACTCGCCGGGCTGACCCTGGTCGGATGCGGCCCGGGGTATCATCCCGCACCGGTCGTGCCCGCCGAGACGCGAGCGGGCGCACCCGGCGCGGATTCGCTGCGCGCGTTCTTCGACTCGCTGGAGCAGGCCCGCACGAACGACACGCTGCCGCCCCAGCTGGGAGCCCGTCCGCTCCCGCCGCGGATGCTCCCCGTGCAATCGCTTGCCGACCTCGCGTGGCTGGACGTGTTGCAGGACACCACGCTCACGGCGCTCGAGCGGCGCGCGCTGCGGGAGAACCGCGACCTGGAGATCGCACAGGCGCGAATCCGCGAATACCGCGCCGCGGCGACGGTCGCGCGGTCCGGGTTCTTCCCCAGCCTCTCCCTCAACGGCAGCGTGTCGCGGAACAAGGTGGCATTCGGCACGCTCGCCATCCCGCCATACACCGCCTGGCGTGCGACAGCCGACGTGTCCTGGGAGCTCGACTTCTTCGGATGGAGCCCGAGGATCCAAGCGGCGACCGCGGACCTCGCGGCCCAGGAGGCGTACGAGCGCGCCGCCACGCTGGTGCTGGTGGGCGAGGTCGCGACCGGATACTTGCAGCTCCTCGAACTGGACCAGGAGCAAGCGACGGCGCAGCAGACGCTCGCCTCGCGCCAGGCGACGCTCGACCTCGCGCGAGAGCGCTACGGGCGCGGCGTCATTTCGGAGCTGGACGTGCGGCAGTTCGAGGCGCAAGTGGCGGTGCCCGCGGTGCGCCTCGCCCAGGTGGAGCACGCGCGCGCGCTCCAGGAGCACGCGCTCAACGTGCTGCTAGGCGAAGGGCCCGCACCGATCCCGCGCGGCACCTCGTTGGCCCGCGCCGCACGGGCGGTTGCGGTGCCGGATTCGGTGCCGGTGTCGCTGATCGAGCGGCGCCCCGACGTCCAGGCCGCCGAGCGGCAATACGCGGCGGCGGCGGCGCGGGTGGGGGTCGCGGTGGCGGCGCGCCTCCCGGCCCTCTCCATCACCGGTTCCTGGGGCGCGCAGTCTCCCACACCCGGCGATCTCACGGCATCGAACAGCAGGATCTATCAGATTCTGGCCGGGATCCGCGTCCCAATTTTCACGGGTGGACGGCTCGTCGGCCAGCAGCACGTGGCCGCCGCACGGGCGGATCAGGCGCGGGCGGCCTACGAGCAGGCGGTGCTGACCGCGCTCCAGGAGGCGGGCGACGCGCTGGTCGGCGTCCGGACCGCGCGTGACCAGCTCGCCGCGCAGGCGACGCAGGCCGCCGCGCTCCGTCGCGCGCTCGAGCTGGCCACCATGCGCTACCAGAGCGGCGTGTCGAACTACCTCGAGGTGCTCGACGCGCAGCGCAGCCTATTCGACGCACAGCTGGCCGAGAGTCAGGCGCAACTGCAGCAGTTGCTCGCCGCGGTGCGGCTGTACAAGGCGCTCGGGGGAAGCTGGCCTTACCAGGACGCTGCGCGCCGCTGAGCATCGCGATGTCGGCCCCGCGGCTGCATCGCACAACGAAACCTCCGTGGGCTCACCCTCGTTGTATGTTGGCGCTGTTCCCCAGCCACCTTCCCCACGTAGCGTCGGGAGGCGACGGTGATACACGACCTCCGTCACGTGCTCCGTAGCCTGCGGAAAAGCCCCGGCTTCACATCCGTCGCCGTGCTCACGCTGGCGCTCGGCATCGGAGCGAACACGTCCATCTTCAGCGTCGTGCACGGGGTGCTGATGCGGCCACTCCCGTACCCGCACCCCGATGCCTTGATGGATATCGAGACGGTGTTCGAGAACGGCGCATCCGGGAACTCGGCGTACCCCGATTTCGAGGACCTCCGCGACCAGAATCACAGCTTCGCGGCCATGGCCGCCTACGCGAACTGGACGGCGTCCGCAGCCGCCCAGGGTCAGGGGTTCCGTGTAGCCTGGGCCCACGTTTCCGCAAGCTTCTTCCCGACCTTGGGCGTCGCGCCGGGTCTGGGCCGCGTGTTCAACACGGACGACGAGCGGGCCGGACAGCGTGTGGCGGTTGTGAGCTATGGCTACTGGCAAAGCCGGCTCGGCGGCCGCGTTGGCCTCAAGACAGAAAGCGTCCACGTCGGCGATCAAGCGTACGCCGTGATCGGCGTGATGCCGCGCGGATACGACTTTCCCGCCGGGACGGAAGTCTGGGTGCCCCGCGAGGCGCGGACGGAGAAGCGCACGGCGCAGAATTGGCACGTCATCGGGCGCTTGCCCCTCGGCGTCTCCCTTGATCGGGCACAAGAGGATCTGAGCGCGATCGCACAACGCATCAGGCAACAATACGGCGACGATACCTACATGACGGGCGCCGCCGTGCGGCCGCTCGTCGAGCAGCTCGTCGGGAGCGTGCGCCCCGCGCTGCTGGTCCTGCTCGGAGCCGCCGGCGTGCTGCTCTTGGTGGCGTGCGTGAACGTGGTAAATCTGTTGCTGACCCGCTCCCTGTCACGCGAGCGCGAAGTCGCGCTACGGCTCGCCCTTGGTGCCGGTCCCGGACGCCTCGCGCGAGGCTTCCTGATCGAGTCACTGGTGCTGTCCTTGACGGGCGCAGCGCTCGGCGCGCTTTTCGCAGTGGGTGGTGTGCGCGTGCTCCTTGCCCTCGAGCCCGGTCGGTTGCCCAGAGTCAACGACATCAGTGTCGACTGGCCCGTGCTCGGCTTCGCACTGGGCGTCGCCGCGGTGGCCGCCGTGGCCATCGGCCTGGTGCCCGCGATACGGGCCGCGAAGCAGGATGCGCGAGAAGCCCTCGCGAGCGGCCATCGCAGCCAGGGAGGCGGCGTCATGAGCCAGGGCGCCCGTGGGGCGCTCGTGGCGTCGCAGATTGCGTTGACGATCGTCCTGCTGGTCGGGGCCGGCCTCCTCGGTCGCAGCTTCCTCAAGCTGCTGGCCGTAAATCCCGGTTATCGAACGAGCGGCGCAGTTGTGATGGACGTGTGGCTTCCGTCCCCGCGCGACGCCGCGGGAGAAATACGCAACACCGGCTTCTTGGAGCGGCTGATCGCCAGCGTGCGGGCACTCCCGGGCGTCGAGCGCGTGGGCGGTGTCAACGACTTTCCGTTGGCAGGCGGCTCCGCCGGAAATGGTACGTTCCTCATCCTGCAGCGTCCCGACGAAGTGACCGACATGGAAAGCTTCCAACGCGTCGCGGAGGACCCCGCTCGCACCGGCAACGCGGAGTTCCGTGTAGCGAGCGCGGGCTACTTCGGTGCGATGGGTATCCCACTCATCCGAGGGCGGTTGTTCGACGACCGCGACGCCCCGGGAGCACCACACGTCGCTCTCATCAGCGCGTCACTCGCGCAAGCACGCTGGCCGGGCGAGGACCCTCTTGGGAAGTTCATCGAATTCGGCAACATGGACGGGGATCCGCGCCCGTTCACCATCGTTGGCGTGGTCGGCGATGTGCAGGAGCGAGGCCTGGGGGTCGAGCCACAGCCCACCTTCTATGCGTACTACCGCCAGCGTCCTCGCACCGCGTCGGAATTCCACCTCGCCATCCTGAGCCGGGCCGATGTCGCGGTGCTGACGACGTCCGCCCGGCGCTTGACGCGTGAGCTGGACCCGGAAGTGCCGACACGCTTCCGAACCCTCGAGGACGTGGTATCCGCGTCGTCCGCGGACCGCCGGTTCGTGCTCGTGCTCGTGGCGCTGTTCGGCAGCCTGGCGCTCGTGCTGGCGACGATGGGTCTCTACGGGGTGATCGCCTATATGGCATCGCAGCGCACGCCCGAGATAGGTGTCCGAATGGCGTTGGGAGCGCGTGGAGAGGACGTGGTGCGCCTGTTCGTACGGCAGGGCGCCGTCTTTGCGGGAGTGGGGATTGGCGTCGGGCTCGTGGCGGCCTTCGCGCTCACCCGCTTCCTGGCCGGCTTGCTCTACGGCGTCGGTACGATGGATCCGGTGAGCTTCCTGGCGACCGCAGTTACGCTCCTGGTGACGGCGCTCGTCGCCAGCTGGATCCCGGCCCGCCGTGCCGCGCGGGTCGATCCGATGCGGGCGCTGCGTCACGAGTAGAGGTGCGGGACGGGCAGGCGAGCGGCAGCCGCCTCAAGCGGCCACAGCCGCCGGCGCCGGTCCCGCGTCCACGAGCCGCTTGATCGTCGGTTCTACGCGCAGGTTGAGTCCTTCCAACGATCGCGACCCGAGAAGAACGAGATCGCCCGGCTCGCTAAAGACCACCTCGTCACCGGCACGTTTGCCTGCGAACGCAATGGCGACCGTGCCGGTCCACCGCTCCAGGATGGTCCCATCGGCCTGGCGAAACCGCCACTTGCCGTTCCGCCCAACGCCCAACGACTCAAGTACCTCGGCCGGCACCCAGGACAATTCGGCTCCGGTGTCCACGAGCACGGCCTCCAGGCGTCGTCGCTCACCGGGTCGCGCCGGGTTTTCGATCTCGATGTCTACTCGGAAGGTCCCCATGTCGTCGGACATGCTAGCTCCGGTGGCCACGCCGACTAGTACCACGTGAACGCTACAGATGTCAATCCACCGCGTGCCGCAATCACTTCAGGACATTCCAGTTGGCGATCGCGTTTAGCGCTAGCGCAAACGATCCCTGGGTCTCCCAGCGCCAGAACGGACGAATCGCGAAATAGATGACGTGGCCTTTGCCCAGGGGCGCGTCGATCACCGCCGCCTTCTTGGCCAGCTCGCTCCCACCCACCAGCAATCCCGAAACGAGCAATGAGTCCTGGCGATGGTGGAACTGGAGAATGACCCGCGCGCGCATCCGATCGATCTCGGCCACCATCGCGGGGTCCATCTGCGCTTCGGTTTCCCGCGCCGTGACGCTGGTGTCCTTCTGCTGCACCGTCATCAGCGGGGACGCGTTGAAGTAGACCGGGAACGTGCGCTGGTCGTATCCGTAGAGAATCGGGCTCCCGCTTCGCACCGCCTGCGCCCGGAACACGGCGCCACGCGTCCTGAGCGCACGCGACTCGATGATGCTCACGGTGGGCGTGAAGCCCAAGTCCACAGGGAGCTCGGTCGAGGCCCCTTCGACCAGCAGGAGACCGCCGCGCTCGACGAACCGCTTGAGCGCCGCCGCGCCCTCGAGGCCCATGCCCGGCCGCATGTCGTCCGTGGAATCGATGCGGCCCAAGTTCGGCGTCTGCGGCGTGTTCTTCCAGGGGATGGGAGGCCCCACCATCGGCGTCCCGTTTAGCACGGACGCGCCACGAGCACCCACGTGCGGGAACACGACGACGTCGATGCGATCGAGCGCACCCGGCGTGCGCAGCGCCTGATCCGAGATGTACGTGTACGGCACGCCCATCCGGTCGAACGCGTAGCGCACCCAGCCTGAGTTCTGCGTCTCACGCCAGGTGTGCATCAGCGCGATCCGCGGCGGGATGATGGGATGGGTGGAAACAGCGGGCCCGGCGGACACGGCGGTCCCGGTGAGCCCGAGCGCGACGATCGCGTCGCGCACGGCATTGCCTCGCGCCTCGGTGACGAGGAACGTGCCGGCCGCGAAGGCGCGGTCGCCGATCGTGAACGCCGAGTCGGCAACGGCCACCTTCGCGGTCCCGACCTTCCACGGCAAGACCGCCGACCGCCAGTCGCCGAGGTGCGGGACCACGTAAACGGCACCCGATCCGTTGACCGCGCCCGGCACTGCCGCGTTGTTCGGGAGCGGTGTCATCGGTTGCGTCAGCACCGCCGAATCCGCGAGCGCCATTGTTTCAACGTGGCGTAGCGCGTCGAGTGTCCAGCCCGTGTCGTCGTACGGCTGGGGAAAGTCGGGCTTGTAGTCCTGGATGGCGAGCACCGTGCGCACCGTGGCTGTGTACGGCTGATCCATGCGGACGATCCAGTCGCCCCGTTTCACCATCACGCGGTTCCTGGTAGCGGTGTCGGCCGCGGCCTTGGGGCTCTTCCGCAGCGTGAAGTCGCGGTCGGCCACGTGGATCTCGACACCGTTCTCGCGGAACAGGTTGACGAGGTCCGCGGCCTCCGCCGCGTGGCGTTGCCCGCGCGGGATCACGTAGGCGTACGGCGCCGTGCTCGTGCCCCGTTTCACCATCCGCTCGGCCTTGGCCACGTAGTTCTTCAGGAACGTCTCGTGATTGTCGGCCACGTAGCGGAGCGCCACCAGCACGCCCGATTCCTGGTAGTTGATGTTCGACCGGATGCACCACCGCACGCCGTTCACGGGCGGGTTGGGCCGATACCACTCCTTCTCCGTCGCGGCGCCCCGCAGGTTCACCGTGTGGCAGTCCGCGCCCATGGACGTGTACGTCTCGTAGAACTTACCGAGTCCGTTGTGGAGGTTCGCGATGGCCAACACATAGTTGGGCGCCCAGCCGTCGTAGAAGCCGTGGGTCCACACGCCGGGCAGTCCGCGCCGGGTCAGCTCGTTGACCTCCTGATACGCGAGCTGGTGCCATTCGTCCACCACGATCGGATCGAACTCGTCGTTGTAGGGCCCCGTCCCCGTGCTGGTGTACAGGAACGGCACCGACTCGTGCAGGTCGTGACCGATCACGGGATGCCAATAGAGAAAGCCGCGCATGTAGTTTTGCGTCAGCTTCTGCGACAGCACCATGCCGTCGCGATTGTTGTCGTGCGCGACGTATTTCCCCCAGTAGATGAGGTTCACGGCGCCGCGCGGCAGCTCGGGCGCCTTGGTTTCGTTGTACACGTCCACCACGCGGTCCCGGCCATCCACCTCGAGCACCGGCGTGATGAGCGTGATCACGTGCGCGCGAATGGCGCGCACGTGCTCCGACTCGTCCACCGCGAGCCGGTAGGCCAGCTCCATCAGCATCTCGGGGCTCCCCGTCTCCGGCGAGTGGATCGACCCCGTGAGCCAGTAGGTCGGCTTTGCCGTCGCGGTGAGACGGTCGCGGTCGGCCGGCGTGAGGCCCCTGGGATCGGCGAGGCGCGCCAGCATGCCGCGGTACTCGTCGAGCCGGTTGATGGTCTCCTCGTCCGAGATCGCCAGGATCACCATCTCCCGCCCCTCGTCGCTCGTTCCCAACGAGAACAGCTTCGCGCGCGGCGACGCGTCGGCCACGGCCTTCATGTAGCGGTTGATGTCCGCTACGTGGCTCAGCTTGCCGAGCGTGCCGGGAACATACCCCAGCACCTTGAGCGGGGTCGGCACGGTGGCCGATGCCGGCAGGTAGTCCACCAGCTCGGTGGTGAACTTCCAAACCGAGTCGGTAGGCGTGAGGGAGCGGATGGCGGCGGTGTAGGCCGAGTCGATCGATTGCTGCGCGGCGAGCGGGGTCGCCAACAGTAGCAGCGCGAGGGAGAATAGGCGACGGAACATTGGCACACCACGGAGAGGAGAAGGATGGGAGAAGGTGGCGCGGCGGGCGGGGCGCTGCAATAGCCGGCGTTTCGTCTTGCGGCTGCGGGGATGGGGACGCAGGTTCGCCCTGTGGTCCTCACCCCCTGCCCCCTTTCCACTACGTGGAGAGGGGGGACGTATTGAAGGACGCGGAGGTCGTGAGGGGGGACGTACTGGGGGACGCGGAGCTGTAAGGGGAGACCCACTGCGGGACGCGCAAGTCGTGAGGATGGAACCCAACCGAGCGGAGTTGCACCGTGCATATGCGGATTGGTCGTAAGCCTATCGTCGCTGTTGTCGTCCTGGGTTTGTTGTGCGCGTGCCGGCGTGCTCCTCCCGATGATTCGGCGGCCATCGCCGAACAAGTGAAAGACGCATTCGTGCATGCCTGGGACGGGTACGAGCGTTTCGCCTGGGGGCACGATCAGCTGCTCCCGTTGACCGGCGGTGCGCGCGACTGGTACGGCGTGTCGTTCTACATGACACCCGTGGACGCGTTCGACACGATGCTCCTGATGGACCTCACCGAGCAGGCCGCGGAGGCCAAGACGCTGATTCTCGACAGCTTGTCTTTCGACAAGGACGTCTCGGTCCAGGTGTTCGAGGTCACGATCCGGCTGCTTGGCGGTTTGCTGTCGGCGTACCAGATGGACGGCGACCCCAAGTTCCTGGCGCTCGCGACGGATCTCGCCGACCGATTGCTACCCGCCTTCGGTTCGCCGACCGGGATGCCGTTCCGTTTCGTGAACCTGCGCACTGGGGTCACCGAGGGGCCGGTGAGCAATCCCGCCGAGATCGGCACGTTGATGCTGGAATTCGGCACGCTCTCCAAGCTCACCGGCAAGCCGGTGTACTACGACACGGCCAAGCGCGCGGTCGTCGCCTTGTACGATCGGCGGTCGTCCCCCGGCCTGGTGGGGAGCCGGATCGACGTGCGCACGGGTGAGTGGCGATCCACCTCGAGCCACGTGAGCGGCGGCATCGACTCGTACTACGAGTACCTGCTCAAAAGCTGGCGGCTGTTCGGGGACGAGGACTTCCACCGGATGTGGGAGACGAGCATCGCCGCAGTCAACCAGTACCTCGCCGACACCACAGCGACCGGTCTCTGGTACGCGCACGTGGACATGAACACCGGTGACCGCACCGCCACGCGGTTCGGCGCGCTGGACGCCTTCCTGCCCGCGGTGCTCGCGTTGGGCGGCGACCTCGACCACGCCAAGCGGCTGATGGAGTCGTGCTACCGGATGTGGACGACGTTCGGCATCGAGCCGGAAGAACTGGACTACTCCACCATGGAAGTCATCGCGCCCGCGTATCCGCTGCGGCCCGAGAACATCGAGTCGGCGTACTATCTCTACCATGTCACGGGAGACCAGCGGTACCGCGACATGGGGCGCACGATGTTCGAGAGCTTGCTCGAGCACACGCGGGTGGAGAATGGCTTCGCGGCACTCAGCTCGGTCGTGACGATGGAGAAGGCGGACCAGATGGAGAGCTTCTTCCTAGCGGAGACGCTCAAGTACGCGTATTTGCTGTTCGCGCCGGCGGGGACGTTGGATTTCGACGCGATCACGTTCAATACGGAGGCGCATCCGCTGCAGCCGACCTGGCAGTAGCGCAAGCCCCGGCGCCGCCACGAGCGGCGGGTGGCGCGTCCCACGAGTGAACACCATCTTGGAAACCACCAGCCTTCAGAGGTACGTCTTCTGACCGAAGTCCGCGACCGCCTCGCGACCGCACTGGCCGGCCGATACGCCGTCGGGGCCGAACTGGGCCATGGCGGAATGGCCACGGTGTATCTCGCCGACGATGTGCGGCACGAGCGGCAGGTGGCCATCAAGGTCCTCCGCCCCGAGCTGGCGGCCGCGTTGGGGCCCGAGCGGTTCCTGCGTGAGATCAAGATCGCCGCCGGCCTGCGGCATCCTCACATCCTCCCGCTGTACGACTCCGGCGATGCGGACGGTCTCCTCTACTACGTCATGCCTCACGTGCCGGGCGCGTCGCTGCGCGACCGCCTTGCCCGTGAGAAGCAGTTTCCCGTGGACGACGCGTTGCGGATCGCACGCGAGATCGCCGATGCGTTGAGTTTCGCGCACAGTCACGGGTTCGTGCATCGCGACGTGAAGCCGGAGAACGTCCTGCTGGAGGCCGGTCATGCGGTCGTGGCCGACTTCGGCATCGCGCGGGCCATTACCGCCGCCGCCGGCGAGCGGCTCACGGAAACGGGCTCGCCATCGGAACGCCGACCTACATGAGCCCGGAGCAGGCTGTGGAGGTAACCGAGACGTGCTTACGTTCAGGTGAGCTAAAACCCGCAGCAAAACCGCCAGCACGTCAAGCCGTTCTCAAGGGCGGAAAGACCCCTATGACACGCATCAGGATCCGAACAGTGGAAGTCCTCGTTGCGGTCGCGCTGCTGGTGCAGGTGCAGCCGACCCTGGCTCAGCACGGGAACCTCGCCATCGCCAATGTCACGCTCATCGACGGAACGGGGGCCGCGGCACGAGAGAGGGTTACGATTCTCATCCGACATGGCCTCATCGCCAGCGTGGTGGGTGCCGACAGGGCGGTCATACCGGACGGAACTCGCCGCATCGACGCGACCGGCAAATTCGTCATCCCTGGCCTCGCCGACATGCACGTCCACTTTGGCACTGGTGGCCTCCTTCCGTTCGACTCGCTCACCGTGGACCGGGTGCTACGCCAGTTCCTCTTCTACGGCGTGACCACGATTTTCAATGTCGGCGCAACCGGTGGTAGCCTCGAGGATGTGCTCGACCTGAGGACTCTTCAGGCGGAGGGTCGCTTGCTGGGACCTCACATCTACGCGACCGGCGGCTTGCTCACGGTACCGGGAAGCCATCCCATCGCCACGGTCATGGATCTCCCGAAGGGAGCAGACGCCGAGACCTACGATTGGTCACAACGTGGTGTCTGGGTCGTCCGGACACCGGACGAGGTCCACCGGGTAGTCAGGCGCCTGGCAACGGCCGGGATGGACGGGATCAAGATCGTCATCGAGTCAGGGCCAACGGCGTTCGGCGACACTCATCCTCAGATGTCGCCGGAACTGGTCGCGGCAGCGGTTGAGGAAGCCGCTCGGCAAGGACTGCCTGTCTTCGCACACGCGACCTCGGTCGACGAGCTAGAAGAGGCCCTGGCGCACCATGTTCGCGGGGTCATGCACCTCATTGACGACCCTGAGCCTCCCAGCCGCACGCTGCTCACAGTCATGGCGGAACAAGGCACGTACTATGTCCCGACGCTTTCTCTCTTCATCTGGACGGGCACCTGGGGCGCTCCGTCCCAAGTCCTGACGGACCCGTTTCTGACGCGCGGCGTGGAGGCACGGGTCATCAAGAGTCTCGTGGAATCTCCTTTGGCACCGACGGCACCTCCGTCCGAAAAGGACTGGGCCTGGCGACGTGGTCTGCTCCGGGCGCTGAAGGCAGCTCATGATGCCGGCGTATCCATCGTGGGCGGTTCGGACACGGGCAACCCGTTCGTTTTCCCGGGCTACAGCATGCACCAAGAACTGGAGCTGATGGTGGAGGCGGGACTTACCCCGATGGAGGCCCTGGTAGCGGCAACGCGTCGGGCCGCCGAGATGCTCGGTGCAGAGGACATCTTTGGCACGGTAGAATCGGGGAAGCGTGCAGATTTGCTGATTCTCGGAAGAGATCCGCTGGAAGATATCCGTAACACGCGGACCCTCGAGGTCGTCATTCAGGGCGGTGAGATCATCGACCGATCCTCGTTGCCGCCCCATGAGTAGCCTCCATCCCGGCCGGGGACGGTCGATCCTCATTCCAGGATGAGACCATGAAGAACTCGGGCGCGAGCCAAGCACAGTCGGCATCGGAGCTCATCTCGCAACGAATCGCCGAACTCGCCGACTGGCGCGGGGAAACCCTCGCGAGCATGCGCAAGCTCATCAAGCAAGCGGACCCGGAGGTCGTCGAGGAGTGGAAGTGGATGGGCACCCCGATTTGGTCGCACGACGGCATCATCTGCACCGGCGAGACCTACAAGAAGGTCGTGAAGCTCACGTTCTTGAAGGGCGCCTCCCTGAAGGATCCGGCCCGTCTCTTCAACGCGAGTCTCGGCGGAAACGCACGGCGCGCAATCGACATCCACGAAGGAGAGAAGGTCGACGCGGCCACCTTCAAGGCGCTCGTTCGCCAAGCGGTCGCCCTCAACCGTTCCGGCAAGTCGGGACCCCCAAAGAAACCGAAGTCCCGCGCTCGCGCACGGTAGGGGCGCGTTGCGCTAGAGAGCGAGTTCGGGAATCACGTCGTTCCTGACATGAACGCCGCCCCTCGCGGCCAGGCTTGGCATCATCCGGCCATCAGATCACAGCCGCGATGAGCTTCGCGAGCCAGGTGAGGAGCGTCGCCTCGATCTTCTCCTCGACTTTCTGGATGGCGGCATTGACGGCAGCCTGTGAGAGAAAATCCTCCAGGGCCGTCGTGATGGCGTCGAACCCCTCGCTGATGATCCCGGTCGAAGCCACGAAGTCGAAGATCTCCGACGTCGACATCTCGATGAGCAGTGACTTGCGGGTATCCACGTCGCAGGTCTTGCCATCCACGAGCGTTTCCGTGCGCACGCCGTCGATCTCCGACCTGAAGGTGTCCCACTGCGGGCCCAGGGTCTCGAGCCCTCCTGTGATGAATTCCAGGAAATCGGTATCGATAATCATGTAGTAGCGATCGGTCGTGCCCTGCACGCGGTCTATCGTGAACGTCGGGATGGGAAGGGTGCTGAGGTCGGGAACGAGGGTCGCTCCCTCATCGACGCGGCAGCGCGGTGCCGGCGGAATCTCACCCTTGCAGCTCGTGCCGGCACACGTATCCACGTTGTCGATCTGCACGAGGTCCGGGCCGATGTTATAGGTCCGGTTTCGCGTGTAGCAGAAGTCGAAGTCGTAGTGCCCGGCCGGAAGCGACATCTGGAATCGGGACGAGACGTTCCCGGTCTCCTTCAGGACGTGGCTTACGTCACTGGAAACGATGACGCTGTCTTCGAAATCGGGATCGTATTCGACGCTGTCCCTCGAAACGTCGACCTCGAGGTAGTTGCCGTCCGTGCCCCCGTACACCGGGCCCGCCGTCTGCACGAAGTAATTGAACGCGAACGTCCCCGACTGCTTGAAGCCAGCGGAGAAACGCTCACAGGTGCCGAACGAACTGGGCTCCAGCGCCTGGGGATCCGGACTCTGGAATAGAAAGTTGTCGGGCAGCGTGCCGGCGGTGGTTTCGCGAAGCCCGCCGAGCGGCCCCGCGCTCACCACATCCCAGCGGCACCCTCCCTGGGCGCAGCCCCACCGGTCAGCCGGCGTGCCGGAATCGAAGTTGCCGCTGAAGGTCTGACTCGGGAACAACGGCTCCGTTTGGTCCGTCCCATTTCCGTTGTCGATACCCGCGGGACCGTCCGTGCCACACGCCACAACGAGAACGAGCGCCAGAACCAGCGATCCGAGGTGTGGTCGCATGCATCGTCGCATGATGTCTCCTCCCGGGGGACAACTTGCCTAGGATGGCACCGCGGATCGGGACCGGGTTCTGCCCTCCTCAGGGCCACGGCTGCGCCGATGCTGGTTCGTCGCCAGCCTAACTGGTCACGAGGTACATGTGCCGGGTATTTCCCCGAAGGTACACCTCGACCGCAAGCCCGCCAGCCGTTTCGTTTGATCCCTCAGGGCTTGACGCGCCCGAGATGCACTGACACTTTGTATTACAAAGTACTTGTCGTCATAGAACCAAACGCCTGTCGTCCCTGGCATCTCGGTCAGCGCGGCGGCGGCGACCACCGGGAGGGCCAGTCGATGCGACCCCGCACCAGGCGACGGCGGTGGATGATCGCGCTCGGCGTGGCGGTCACGTTGGTCGTGGTCCTCGGCACGCTCTGGCGCTCGGCGATCAAGCGAAACCGTTCGGTGCCCGACGAACCGTTCCGCATTGCCGGCAACCTCTACTACGTCGGCGCCACGGGCGTCACCTCCTTCCTCCTCACCGGGCCCGAAGGCGACGTGCTGATCGACGGCGGCTATCCCGAAACCGCGCCGCTGATCGTGGCGAGTATCGCGAAGCTCGGATTCGACATCACCGACGTGAAGGTCTTGCTCAACACCCACGCCCACTCCGACCACGCGGGCGGCCTGCGCGCCCTGCAGGAGGCGTCCGGCGCCGAGCTGTGGGTCAGCGAAGGTGACGCCGATGTCATGGCGGCGGGCGGGGCCGGTGACCGCGCCCTTGGGCCGCTCAGGTTTTTCGGATACCTCTCGGGAGGGTTGCGATTCCCCGCGCCCCGCATCGACCACACGTTCAAGGACGGCGCGACGATCCGCCTTGGGCCGATCGCGCTCACGGCGCATGTCACCGCCGGCCACACGCGCGGCTGCACGTCGTGGTCGTTCCCCGTCCGGGACGGCGACCGTGAGCTGCTTGCCGTCGACATCTGCAGTCTCACATTGTTCCCGTTCGTGTCGCTGGTCCAGCCGGAGGCGTATCCGGGGATCCGGTCCGACTTCGAGCACAGCTTCAGCGAGTTGCGGAGCCTGCCCGCCGACATCTTCTTGGCCTCGCACGCCGACATGTTCGACATGAACCGGAAGCGAGCCGGACGCGCCCGCGCCAAGGACCCGGTGGACCCGTTCGTCGATCGGGCCGGCTATCTCAGGTACATCGACCGGTCCGAAGCGCGATTCCGCGCAGTGCTCGCGAAACAGCAGGGGCACTCCCAGTAGCGCCGAGAGCCGCCGTCACGTTCCGCTTGAGCGGCCGCGTCTTCGGGTGCATCGTTCCACCCAGACGCCAGCTGAGAACGGAACTGAGATGCACGCGCCGGTCGTTTCCACCAAGGGTGTGACACGATGACACGCACATCGCCGGACGCCTCGGGGTCGCCGGACGCGGCGGCGCTACGCGAGCGGCTGCGAGCGCACCGCGCGCTCGCGGACGCGCCGGCGGCGGAGCTGGACTGGCTGCTCGAACACGGGACGTTCGAGCGCTACGAGGTCGGGGACCACCCGGTGCGCAAGGGAGAGCCGGTCTCCGGGATGTTCATCCTGCTGAAGGGGCGCCTGACGCACTTCCGGGGGCGGGACGGAGCCCAGCGCAAGGTCATGGACTGGCGCGAGGGCGACGTCACGGGCGTGCTCCCGTACTCGCGGATGGGCGTGGCGGCTGGGACCACGGTGGTCGATGAGACGCTCGAAGCGCTGCTCGTGCGGCGGGAGGACGTGGCGGCCATGCCGGTGACGTGCCCGCACGTGACGGCCGTCCTCGTGCACGCGATGCTCGACCGGGCGCGGGAGTTCACCTCGAACGACCTGCAACTGGAGAAGCTGGCGTCGCTCGGCCAACTGGCGGCCGGGATGGCGCACGAGATCAACAACCCAGCCTCGGCGGCGGCGCGGAGCGCGCGCCTGTTGACGGAGGCGCTCGCCGAAGCGGACGAGGCCTCGCGGTCGCTGGAACAGGCGGATCTCAACCCGTCGGAGCAGGCGCTGCTCGAACGGGTGCGGACCATCTGCCTGGCTACGCCCGCCGCCA
>CAYWNR010000010.1:0-6079 GCA_964459705.1 uncultured Gemmatimonadaceae bacterium
CCGCGATCGTCGCTCTCGCGATCCAGCTCGAGCGACGGATCACCTTGTTCAAGTCACTGGGCGCGGCGCTGACGGGCATCCTCATCGGAATGCTGCTCTCGAACCTGGGGATCCTGCCCGGCACGTCCCGCACGTACGAGTTTTTGATGGGGCCCGGGGTGAACCTCGGCATCGCGTTGATCCTGCTGAGCGTGGATCTCCGCTCCGTGCTGCGGGCCGGGCCCCGCATGCTGGCCGCGTTCGGGATTGGCGCCGCCGGCACGGCCGCGGGGGCCGTGACCGGTGGGCTGCTGTTGTCCGGCCTCATCGGCCCGGAAACGTGGAAGCTCGCGGGGCAGTTCACCGGGACGTACACGGGGGGCGGGGCCAATTTCGCGGCGCTGGGGGGCGCCTTCGAGACGAGCCCCAATCTGTTCTCCGCCGCCACCGCGGCCGATGTGATCGTCACCGCCGTCTGGATGGCGACGTGCCTCGCCGTTCCCGTCTTGCTCGGCCACCCCAAGCAGCGACAGGTCCCGCCGGACGGCGAGGCGAGTCGCAGCAAGCCCGCGACGTTGGAACGTATGCTCGAAGACAGTGTGCGACCGGTATCGATCGTCGACACGGCGGCCCTCGTCATGATCGCGGTCGGCTCCGTCTGGGCAGCGGAGCAGCTCGCGGGGGTGACACCGATCCCCAATGTGCTGTGGCTCACGAGCATCGTGTTGGTGCTCGGCCAGGTACCGATGGTGAAGGGCCTCGCCGGCAGCGCGTTGTTCGGCAACTATTTGCTGCTGCTCTTCCTCGCCAGCAACGGCGCCAGCTCGGTGGTGGCCACCCTCGTGGCCGCGGGACCGCCGGTGTTCTACTTCGCGGCCATCACCGTGCTGGTCCACGGCTTGGTGATCTTCGGAATCGGCCACCTCCTGGGTTTCGATTGGGGAACGCTCGCGGTGGCCTCGCAGGCCAACGTCGGCGGCCCCGCGTCAGCGGTGGCGCTGGCGGGAGCCCGCGGGTACGTCGACCGCCTCCTGCCGGGAGTCGCGGTGGGATTGCTCGGCTATGCGGCGGGCAACTACGTCGGATTCGCGGTGGCGGCGCTCATGCGCACGCTACTCGGCACCTAGAACGCTCAACGGCCAACGGCGAACAGCCTCACGGCTCCCCCACTGGCCGTTCGCTTCCCGGCCCCCGCGTCAGCACACGCTCCGTGAAGTCCAGCCGCTCCTGGAGATCCACCACGTCGCCCCGCAGGAATTGGATCTGCTCGCGCAGTTCCGCGAAGGCCTCGTTGGTCTCCGGGGACCTCACACCCTTCGTCGTTTCGAAGCGCTTGATCCGGTAGTTCAGGAACATCCGGAGACCGGTCAGGGCAAACACCCCAGACACCGCGAGCGCGACCATTGCGAAGACTGCGTCTGGATCCATCGCTCCACCGCCTCAGAGTAGCAAAGTCGCCGTGCAATGCCCACCTTGTACCGCCCAGACGAACCTACGATAACCGAACCCGGAGGTTTCGGAAGGAGACGTGTCGCCAGTGGCGTACGCCGGCCATCACGCGGGCGGTAGGGAGATGGGGATCTGGAGACGCACGACGGTCCCGCGGGGTGCGGGCTCCACCGTCACGTCTCCATCCCAAGCCGCCGCGCGCTCCTGCATGCCGAGGATGCCAAGACTGACCCGGCCACCAGGAGGTCGGGGAACATAGCCGCGTCCGTCGTCCTGCACTTCCAACCGCAGAATTCCCTCGTCGGTGGCGGCCGAGATCTCCACCGCGCTGGCGTGCGCGTGTCGTGCCACGTTCGTGAGGGCTTCTTGGAGGATGCGAAACACGGCGGTCGCGAGATCACCGGTGACCGTGTCGGGAATATCCTCCAAGCCCGACGTCGTGATCTCGAGTCCCGCTCGCCCGCCGAACTGGCCGGCCAGCCACCGAATGGCCGACGCCAGGCCGAGATCGTCGAGCACGCCGGGGCGGAGATCCGCCGACATGCGCCGCACCACGTCCACCGTCCCGTTGATGAGCTTGAGCGTCTCTTCCGCCCGCGCCCGATCGGCGTCGGCGTCGGCCGGGAGCCTCCCCAGCAACCACGAGACATCCATCTTGAGCCCGGTGAGGGCCGAGCCTAACTCGTCGTGCAGCTCGCGCGCAATCTGGGTCCGCTCCGCCTCGCGCGCGCTCTCTTGCGCAAGCGCCAGCTGCCGGAGCTGTTCCCGCGATTCCCGGAGCTCATCTTCTGCCAACCTGCGCTCATGAATGTCGGTACAGATCCCCAGCATGCGCAGCGGCCGCCCCTCCTGGTCCCACTCGACGATCTTGCCGACGGACAGGAGCCAGCGCCATTCGCCGGCCTTCGCACGTTGGCGGAACTCCACCGTGTAACTCGGCAGGCGCCCCTCCAGGTACTCGGCGTACACCTGTGACACACCGGCCAGATCAGCTGGATGCACGTAGTCGCCCCACTGCGCGTTGCCGAAGTTCAGCTCGCTCGGTTCGTAGCCGAGGAGGCGACAGTACTCGGGCGACAGCACCGCCCGTCCCGTCTGAACATCGAGCTCCCACAGTCCCTGGTTCGCGCTCGCAAGCGCCAGCCGCAGCCGCTCGGCCGTCTTCCGATTTTCCAAGGCCTGAGCCAACACGCTGGCCACCGACTCCATGAACGCGATGTCGTCTTCCGTGAACGAGTGCACGCGGCGCGCGTGACCAAGGAGGACCCCGCGCACGATGCCGGCCTCTCCGACGATCACGCTGATGCCGCTGTGCATCTCCAGGTCGATGGTCCAGGCGGGGACGGTGAACCGGCGCTCATTCGCCAGGTCGTCGGTGACGACGGGCCCCCCAAGGGCAACGGTGAACCCCGACTGTGAGCCGGGTCCGGGCGGAAGCACCGATCCTCGGACTGTCGGCGGCCATCCCACGGTGGCCACGACAGAGAATCCATCGGACGGGTTGGCAAGCGGCTCGGTCAACGCGCCAAACTCGACGCCGAGGCCTTCGGCGACCGTGGCGACCGCGTCGTCGCGCAGCGCGTCCAATGGGATGTCTTCCAGCGCCCGCGCGCCGAAGTGCGCGACACAGGTCTGTTGCCTCGCCCGTCGCTCCAGTCCCTCGGCGACCCTCCCCCGTTCGTCGACCTCCAGTCGCAGCTGGCGCCAGGCCCCATCCAGCTCCTCGGCCATGCTGTTGAACCCGCGTGCCACCGCCGAGATCTCGTCGCCGCCGGCTTCCGGCGCCCGGTGCGAGAAGTCGCCGCCCGCCCAGGCGACAGCGCTCTCCTGCAACGCCTCCAGGCGGCGCGAGACGCCGCGTGTGAACCACCAGGCAAGCGCGACGGTGACGCCCCCGAGGCCCAGCAGCGCCGTCACCAGCAGGCGCCGGAGGTTGGCTTCGCTCTGCTTTTGCGCCGCGTGCTCGACGCGACTCAACGTGCCCGCGTCGCTTACCGCGAGCCGCGACTCCCCGATCAGCTGTCTGAATAGGCCTTGCCGAGCCTCCGCGTCACCGGCGGCCGCGGTGCTCTCCCACTCGTGCAGCGCGGTGAGCACCGTGTCCACACGAGCCAGGTCGCGCCGCAGGGCACCCCACTGCGCCGCCTGACCTCGCTCGGGGTCCGGAACGGAATCCTGGAGCGCGTGTAGGGTGGCGAGCTGCGTCCGCAGGCGTTTGGCAACCGCGGAGTCTGGTGTGAGGCGGTACTCGACGGCGAGCGCCTGCGCCTGGCTCGCACCTTCCACGATCGCGAGCGTCAGGGCGTGGGTGACTTCTGCCCGATCCACCCGGCTCTGAAGCAGGGCCACACCCATGCCGATCGCACCGGCGACCGCGGCAGCGGAGGCCACAGCGAACAGGAGTTGCCGTCTGAGCGTCATGGGGAATGTCCTGGGGGCCAGCCCGGTCCGATCCCTGAGGCGAGCGCGATCGCACTTGTTGCCGCCGGGCCGACCGGCGGTCCCACGAACCTCCAGTTTCGATGCGTCACGAGCACCCTGGGTTCCGCGCGCGGCGTGGCCGGGCATCCGACTGCCGCGGGTCAGGTTGTCCCCCCACCCACAACATATGGACCGCGGGGAACCCTGTCGATTGGGTGCTCAGCTCGCCGCCGTCTGCACATTCAAGGTGTTGCTGGAGCGGCGTGGTCACGCGATACTTGACGCGAGCTTTCCCTGTCGGCGCTGCTGCGCGAGGTGCACGATGCCCTTCTACCGTTGCGAGATCTGTCACGAGGACGGCAGCATCGTCGCTAAGGATGTCACGGTCAGCATCGAAGAGACCACGCGGGGTGGGTCCCGAGTGTGGTACGGGACGATCACGGTTACCCACGTGAGCAATCTGGCGGCGGGACAGCGCTACCGGCTCACGCTGGCCGACGGCCGGACTGGGGAGTTCCGCGTCCGGAGGAACACGTTCGCCGGCGGCGTGGACCGCGCGGTGGCGATCGATGGAACGGGGCCGCTGGTGGGAGGCGGTTAGGCGGTCAGGCGGATAGGCGGTCCGGAGCAGCTGACCGCCCATCCGCTTGATTGCCTATCTCACATCCGCCTTCTCGCGCTCGCGGCAGAATCCCGCTCAACCGGAGGTACATGGCGGCCTGGGCGTAGTGGTCGGCCCAGTCCTGCGCCAACGCGATCGCGGCGCGCGCTTTCGTGACTTTGCGTCCACCAAAGAACGGAACCGAGTCTCCGAGCGCGCTGGCGGACAGCCCCGAGACGATGGTCCCACAGTATTCGAACGACCTCCGCAGGCCGGCCACCAGACTTTCCTTCGACGCCTTGGCGCCTTCGGCCGACTCGGAAGGGGTTTGCCCGCCGCCGGCGAGCGCGGCGCACAGCGTGTTGTTGGACTCCGTCTCGTGCGCCATGATCTCACCGAAGCTCATCTGCTCCGGCGTGGGCTTGAAACTGTACTTCTCGGCCGGCATGTCATCGCCGGCGGCGGGCATGTTCCGGGAGGCCCGCTGCCACGCGGCCCGCAGGGCGTCGGCCAGCGGCCCGGCCGACGTGGTCTGTTGCGCGTGACCGGCGGCAGGCATCAGGAACAGCGCTGCCACCGCGAGACGTACGGCGTGTTTCATGGGAACCACCTAAGGCTGGGGGTGAGGCACAACATACGCCAGGGCAAGGAGTTTGGCGACCGGCCCGCGTCGGGCGCCGCACGGCGGCCGTCTCCTTCGCTTGCCAACCGGGACGCGTCCATTCAACATTCGCTGACCGCATTTCGTTCCATTCAACGCCGGCCCCAGCCGTCGAGGTTCCTATGTTCCGTAAGGCCTTCCCCGCCGCATTGCTGGTCCTATGCACCGTCGCCGTCCCGGCCCACGCTCAGATGGCGGCAGGTTCGAACAACCCGTCGCTCACCGTCGTCCGCGACATGTGGATGATGATGGCCAACTACATCCAGAAGTCCGCCGAGCAGATGCCGGAAGCGAAGTACTCGTACCGGCCGACGCCCGACGTCCGCACGTTCGGCGAGATCATTGGCCACGTGGCCGGATCCCAGAAGATGTTCTGCGCCATCGGGATGGGTGAGACGCCACCCGCCGAGAACGCCGTCGAGAAGACCGCGACCACCAAGGCCGAGCTCGTGGCCGCCCTCAAGGAATCCATTAGGTACTGCCAGCGGGCGTACCAGCAGACCGATGCCGCCACCCACATGCCCGCCGACCTGTTCGGCCAGAAGCAGACCCGGCTCCACGCGCTCGTGCTGAATGCCACGCATGCGGGGGAGCATTACGGAAACCTCATCACGTACTTGCGACTGAACGGGATGGTGCCGCCGTCGAGTCAGGGCGGGCAGTAGCTGACGGCTTGGAAGCCTCGCGCGTTCGCGAGTGCACTCGCGGCTCGGCCTCTGCCCGTGAACGGGCGCGTTTCGTCCGCTTCCGCGGAAGACGCCGAGCCGCGGCTTCAGCCGCGCATTACGGGGTGCCGCCGCCGTCCGGTTTCAAGACCACGTACTTGACGTCGTCGCCGGCCACCGCGCGGAGCCAGGCGATCAACACGCCCACCCTGTCCGGGGGCTCGATCCCCCGCCCGCCCGCCATGGTCCGTACGATCCGCAGGTGCCGGCCGACCTGGGAGTATTCGGCGGTGTAGGACCCGA
>CAYWNR010000010.1:6089-19385 GCA_964459705.1 uncultured Gemmatimonadaceae bacterium
ATCTCCTTCCTGGCCTGGTGGGCAGGCTTGTCCTCGGACCCGAACACGCTGGCGGCGTCCACGTTCGACGGCAGCGACGCCCGCCACCCTTCCGGCAGTTGGACGTCCAGGGCGTAGCGTGAAACGGCCGGGCCGCTCACCTGCGCTACATCGATTGGGAAGCGTCGCTCGCCCTGGGATTCCAGTGTCCCGATGATCCGGCGGTTCCCATAGCTCGGGAGCGGGAGCGTGAAGATGTGATCCGCGCCGTTCCGCTGCGTGACGTTCTCCGCGTCGATCCATGCCGACACCCGCGGCGTCGCGCGCAAGTCTCGCCCGTCGAAGATCTCCAGACTGTCCCCTTGCGCACCTTCGAACACGCTGTTCGCGATCGCGAGCGCCACGCGATCACGTTGCTCGGCGGTGAACTTCGACGATCCCGCGAGCGAGTTGCGCATCGAGTACTGCGCCCCGCCGAACGTCGCCTGAACGTAGCGACCCTCGAAGCTCCCGTCGTCGCGCAGCTCGCCAGTGAGCGTCACCTCCACGCGGTTGCTGTCCGGCGGATCCTCCGGGAAGTGGACGAGCTCACCGGTGCCGTTCGGACGTACCAGCAAGCCCACCTCACCCTGGAGATAGGTTGGCACGTCACCCCAGGGAATCAACTCGGCGGTGAGGTCGAGATAGCGGTACCTGCGCGGGGTGACCAGCGCGGCGATCATGTGATCGAACTGCCCGATGTCCGGCATCAGGCTGTCGGGCTCGCCGTCGAGGTTCGCCAGCACCGGGTAGGCCTCCGCCCCGAAATGCCGCGCGACGGCCACGAACAGCGTTGCCTTGTCCTTGCAGTCGCCGAATCCGGTCGCCACCACCTCCGCCGGCGGCCGCGGCTGGTAGCCCCCCCGCCCGAGCGAGAGCGAGACATAGCGAATGTCCTGGGCGATCCACCGGTGCACGGCACGGAGGGAGTCCTCGAGCGTTCCGGCACTCCTGACAACCGTCGCGACCGCACTGTCCACCCCCGGGGTCACGGCAAACCGGTCGCGGGAAAGGCCGGCGTACCACTGGGCGATCCGACCCCAGGTGATCGGGCTAGAGACCGTGACGCCCATGTTCACGTCGTTGGGAAATCCGGCGAACGGCTCGGGCCGGATGGCGGGGACGTCGGCCGTCGCCCACGTATACACGCGCCGGCCGTTGCGCTCCACCGTGCGCCGGAGGGACGCCGTATTCTGCTCGTCGATGCGCGGCTGCACGCCCGCCGGGACGTCCACGATGAAGCGTGACCTCCGGACCGGGCGCCCCGTCGTCACCCGCCAACCCGTCGAGAAGTCTCCGGTGAGCATCGGATCGAGCGTCTCGGTGGTGTAGCTGAAGTCCACGAGCGTGCCGGGCGCGACGCCGCCAAGCGAAACGCGATGCAGCTTGAGATTCGTGTAGACCGGATACGCCTCGGGGACCGGGGCGGACGTCTCCTGCTCATGACTGGGCCCGTCGCTGATCACCGTCCCATCCGGCTTGAGCACGCGAATCCAGTTGACCCGGAGACGCTCCCGGCCTTCGAGATACGAGAACGTCTGCTCGGCCCAGGTATCCACCGCCTCCCGCGTCAGGATCTGTACCACCTGGCGATAGGTGCGCGCGCCGCGCCCGTCCGCTTCGAAGCGCGCGATGCCGTCATCGAGCAGGAAGACGTAGGGCTGGTCGGGGTAGTCGGCGGAGTCCACCGCCAACTGGTAGATCGTGTCGCTCTTGACCGACGGGTCGCCCTTCGGCGACACCACGGGCGCCTGGGCGGCGGCGCCGGCCGCCAGCAGCGACAGCAGCAGGCTCGCCGCCGAGAAGGTACGAGCAACACCAAACATGCCGGGGGACTCCGATGCGGGGCCTGCAAAATGCCCAAGACCGGGTTCCGGAGTCAAACCCCCGACGCGATGACCGCGCGGGCCGGACGGCTCGCTCCCGTCAGACGGCGAGGATCTCGTCGATCAAGGGCGCGTCCACCTCCATCACGTACGGTAACCCGGTGACCGCCGCCGCCTCGCCGGTGAGCGCCGCCAGATCGTCACGTGACAGATGGCCGGGCGCGAACTTGCGACTGCCCGCCATCAACTGGCGCAGGCCCTGCGCCAGCCGTTCGTAGTACGTGTACAAACCGAGGGCGCCCGGTGGCAGACGCTCGAACGCCTCGTCGCCGAGCTCCTGGCGCAGGCTGTGCGCCGTGACGAACACGTCGTCGACGGAATGGCCAAACCGTTCCACGTACACCGGCATCCGGCCGGCGTCGATCGCGCGCCCGATGGTCTTGCCCACCATCGCCGCGGCGAGGGGGCCGCGCGCCATGCCCACGAGCTTCACGAACGGCGCGCCGAGGGCGAGCCCCTTGAAGATCTGGTCCTCGAGAATGAACCCGCCGGCGACGGCAAGCGCCGGGACGTGACGTCCCGCCGCCGCCAACCGGGACGCGTACTGGTACAGCAGGGAGTGGAGTTCCAAGCCCGGCACGCCCCATTCGTTCATCATCCGCCATGGGCTCATGCCCGTGCCGCCACCAGCGCCATCCACGGTGAGGAGATCCAGATCGTACTTGGAGGCATACGCCAGGGCCTGCGCCAGCGCCGCTGGCCGGTACGCGCCGGTCTTGAGGAACACGTATTTGGCGCCGGCGTGCCGCAGCTCGGACACGCGCTCGGCGAACGCTTCCTCGGTGACCATGCCGACGCGGGAATGCCGCTCGAACTCGCGGAACGCGCCTCGCTGAAACGCCGTGATGACCGCCGGATCGGTCGGGTTGGGGAGCACGATGTAGCCGCGCTCGAACAGCATCTGCGCCTTCTTGAGATCCCGGATCTTGACCTCACCGCCGATGTTCTTCGCTCCCTGTCCCCACTTCAGCTCGACGCACTCGACGCCCAGCTCCTGAATGGCGTATTCCTGCTCGCGGAGGCGTGTCCCCTCCACGTTGCTCTGCAGGACGATCGCGCCGTAGCCGTCCCGCTGGTGCTCCTGATACAGCCGCACGCGGCGCTTGAGCTCGACCGTCTCCACCACCCGCCCGCCCCGAATCGTCGCGCCGGAATCCATGCCGGCCACGTTCTCGCCGATCGTGAGGCCGGTGCCGGCCAGCGCCGAACCGATGGCCAGCCCCTCCCAATTGTTCTGCGCGACGTCCGTGGAGCCGATCCCGGGGATGATCCATGGATACCGGAACTTGAGTCCGCCGTCGTGCCCGAAGCGCACCTCGAGATCGACCGCCGGAAAGATGGCCTTATCGCTGTCCGCCTCGATCCCCTGCGCGCCGACCACGCCACCCATGATGGTCAGATGGCCGTACCCAACCGGGTAGTCCTTCTCCGCGGCCGTCGTGATGACGCCGAACGGCTGCGGATAGATGACCTCGTGACCGCGATAGGCGGACTTGCCGATCTCACACATGCCGACGCACCCGTCCACGCAGGTGACGCACATGCCCGAGATCGGAACCACGGCTCCGTCGGTGCGGTTCTTCGTGAGCGTCGCGGCGGACGCGTTCAGTCTGGACAGGGACATCGTCGTTCTCCTTGGGCGTGGCCGGAGGCGCCGTCAGCGCCGGACGATCTCACACGCCGCACACGGATCGAGGTAGCACATCATGTCGTCGAACCCCTGAACCACGACACACGACGGACTCAGGTTGGCGCACGCCCCGCATACCGCGGCGTCGGGGTCGGTGTAGGTACAGCGCAGGGCGCACGCCGGACACACGTACAGACACGCGCCGCACCGACGGCAGGTCTCGGTGGAAAGATCGAACGGCGTGCCGATGCTCCGGCCTTCGCCGCGGCCGCGGAACCCGATCGCCTTCGCCGCCATCTGTTCTTCGCAGACGCGCACGCACCGGCCGCAGAGGATGCAATCCTCCTGCTCCTGCCGGAACCGCTGCTGCCGTGTGTCATGGGCGGCCGCAAGGTCCTGGATCTCCTTCGATTGGGGACACGAACCCAGCAGTAGCTCGAGCACGACCTTGCGGACCCGCAGCACCCGCGCCGACGCGGTCCGCACCACGAGCCCCTCGGTCGCGGGGTAGGTGCACGCGCTCACGAGCTGCGCCTGCGGCCCCTCCCCGATCTCGACGAGGCAGAGCCGGCAGGCGCCGGTCGGTGTGAGCCCCTCCAGATGGCAGAGGGTCGGGATCGGCATCCCGTAGAATTGGGAGACCTCGAGCAGCGTCGTCCCCGGCTCGGCGGACACCGGCACACCGTTGAGCGTGAGCGCGATCATGCGCCCATGCCCTCACGCCGCAGTGCACCCGCCCCCTCCCGGCTGAACTCCAGGTCACACCGCAGGCAGCGCCGCGCTTCCCGTGCCGCGTCCGCGGGCGTGAGTGCCGCCATCACCTCCGCGAATCCGTGGATCCGCTCGTCGACGGGCAAGGCCGGCTCACGAACCGCCCCCGTGGACGCGTCCTCCTCAGCCACCGGCGCCGGCACCACATAGGTGCTCGGCCGGCACAGTCTTGCCGGTTCCGACAGCGCGACGCCGCGCAGGTACCGGCTGATCACGTCGGCGGCCCGCTTGCCGGCCGCGATCGCGTCGATGACGGTCGTCGGCCCGGTGGCGACGTCGCCACCGGCAAACACCCCGGGCCGACCGGTGGCCAGCGTCTGCCGGTCCACTACCACGGCACCCGCGCGCGTCTCGATCGCCGGTCCGAGGGTGGCTGTCACGTCGCCGACCACCTCGCCAATGGCCACGACCAGCGTATCGAGCGGTACCGTGTACTCCGATCCGGGCTTCGACACGGGCGCACGCCGGCCGCCGGCGTCCACCTCCCCCAAGGTATTCTCCATCAGCTCGACGCCGACGATCCGCCCCTGTTCCCGCAGGAGGCGAACCGGCGACACCAGCGGCACCAGACGCACGCCCTCCTCGAGCGCCGCTTCCACCTCTTCCGGAAAGGCGGGCATTTCGGCACGTGTGCGGCGGTAGAGCAGCGTGACCTCGCTCACGCCTGGCTGGCGGCGCGCGACCCGGGCGGCATCCACCGCCGCGTTGCCCCCGCCGATCACGCCGACCCGACCACGCGCCAGGGCGTCGCCGCGGAGGTTCCAGGCTTTCAGGAACGTGAGCGATGGTAACACCCCTGCCGCGTCCTCCCCGTCGAGCCCCAGCCGCCGGCACCGATGGGCGCCGGTCGCCACGAAGACCGCGTCGTAGCCCTCGTCGAGCAGATCGTCGAGCGTGAAGTCGCGCCCGAGCGCGGTGCCGCACAGCAGCGTGATGTTGTCGTCGAGGAGCGCGTCGATTTCGCGCTGGAGCACGTCGCGCGGGAGCCGGTAGCCGGGAATCCCCGACCGCAGCATGCCGCCGGGGGAATCGTCCGCCTCGAAGACCGTCGAGTGGTAGCCCTTGAGCGAGAGGCGATGCGCGGCGGTGAGCCCGGCCGGGCCGCCACCGATGATCGCGACCCGCTTGCCCCTGGCGTCGTCGTCGACCTGCCGCGCCGGACGGTAGACGCGCGGATCCACGCGGTCCGTGACGAACCGCTTGAGTGCCCGCAGCGCCACCGGATCCTCACCCATCGTCCCCAAACGGCAATGCCGTTCGCAGCGGTGGTCGCACACGCGGGCGCACACCGAGGGGAAGGGATTCGCCTCGCGAATGGCGCGGTAGGCCGCCTCGTAGTCGCCCTCGGCGATGTGGGCCGCGTACCGCCACGCCTCCGTGCCCACCGGGCACGCGGCTTGGCAGGCCGCCCCCGTCAGACCCTTGCAGACGTACGCGTCACACCGCTTGTCGATGATGTGACGCTCGTACTCCCCCCGGAAATACCGGAGACTGCTCAGCACCGGGTTCGGCGCGGACCGTCCGAGACCGCACATGCTCGACGCGGAGACCGTCTCGCCTAGCTCCTCGAGCAGGTCCAGGTGCGCGAGGGTGCCGCGTCCCGCGGTGATGTCGTCCAGCAGCTCCCACATCCGCTGCGTGCCCTTCCGGCACGTGAAGCACTTGCCGCACGACTCGTCCTTGAGGAAGCTCATGAAGTACTTGGCGACGTCCACCATGCAGGTATCATCGTCCATCACGATCATGCCGCCGGACCCCATGATCGCGCCTGCGCTGCGCAGGCTGTCGTAGTCGATCGGGAGGTCGAAGCGCTCGCTCGGGATGCAGCCGCCCGACGGGCCGCCGATCTGCACGGCCTTGATGCGCCGGCCCTCGAGCGGCCCACCGCCGATGTCGTAGACGATCTCGCGAATGGTCGTCCCCATCGGCACCTCGACCAGGCCGGTGTGCCGGATCTTCCCCACGACCGAGAAGACCTTGGTCCCCGTGCTGGTCGCCGTCCCGACGCGCGCGTACGCCTCCCCGCCGTGTGCGAGGACGATCGGCACGTTGGCCCAGGTCTCGACGTTGTTGATGCAGGTAGGGCGTCCGTCGATGCCGCGTTCGACGGGAAAGGGCGGGCGCTGGCGGGGCTCGCCGACGACCCCTTCGATCGTCCGGATCAGCGCGGTCTCCTCCCCGCACACGAACGCGCCGGCGCTCTTCACGATGCTCACGTCGAAGTCCACACCCGAGCCCAGGATGTCGTGGCCGAGCAGGCCGTACTCCCGCGCGACCCGGAGCGCGATCAACACGTGCTTGATCGCCAGCGGATACTCCTGGCGCACGAAGATGAATCCCTCGCTGGCCCCGATGGCCAGTGCCCCGATGATCATGCCTTCGAGCACGCTGTGCGGGTTGCCCTCGAGGATGCTCCGATCCATGTACGCGCCGGGATCGCCTTCGTCCGCGTTGCACACCACGTACTTCGGGCCGGGACCGTTCTGGCGCCGCGCCATCGCCCATTTGTCGGCGGTGGGGAATCCGGCACCGCCGCGTCCGCGGAGACCGGCGCGCCGGATCTCGTCGATGATGTCCTCCGGACCGAGGCCGAGCGCCGTGGCCAGCGCCGCGTACCCGCCCTGCGCGATGTAGCCGAACAGGCGGATCGGGTCGACGTGCTGGTTTTGCGCGAGCAGCACGCGATGCTGCCGCGCATAGAACGGGATATCATCGAGCCGGCGGCACGGAACACCGGTGGCCGGGTCGCGATAGAGCAGGTGCTCGGCGCACTCGCCGGAGAGCGCCGCCGCGATGACGTCGGGAACGTCCTGCGCGTCGAGGCGCGGGTAGAACGCGTTCCCGGGCTCGGTGACCGCGAACGGTCCCATTTCGCAGAACCCGTGGCACCCCGTGATCCGCAACGCCACGCGGTCGGCGAGGTCGCCTTCCATCAGCCGGCGCTTGAGGACGCGCTGAAGATCGTTCGCCCCGCTTGCCTGGCAGGCGGTGCCGGCGCACACGGTGACCCGTGTCGGATGCTGCGCCAGGCGGTCACGAATCCGCCGCCGCAGCGCGTCGAGCTCACCGACCGAGGTGAGTCGCGCCATCAGCGACACCGCCCGTCAATCATCGAGTCCTCCAAGATCGAGCATGTGCTCCTTGCAGCCGTGTCGCGAGCAGAACTGCACGGTGCCACCACGATCCACCCGCACGATGATCATGGGCGCGTCGCACCGCGCGCAGAGCCGCGTCGACCGCAGCTCGGCATGACACTGCGGGCAAAAGAAATGCACCACGGTACCCGGCGGGATGGCGTATTCCGACTCGCTGCGGTAATCACCGTAGAGGCTGCTGAGACGGAGCCACCCATGTTTCCGCCGGAACGACACCGTCACCCGCACCATGGGGAACCCGTCGAGCAGGTGATGTCCGGTCATCAGGCTGCGGTTGCAGTGAGGACAGGCGACGCTGACAGCGAAGATCCGCTCGTCATCCCGCAAGCGCCGCGACTCGTCGACGCGGCTCACGCGCTGGAGGATCGCGTCGACCTCGCCCTTCCGGACCGCGCGATGATACTCGCCGTCGATCACCGTCACCGGCCCGAGCGCGCAGGCACCCAGGCAGTTGACCGTCGCGAGCGTGAACTCCCGGTCGGCGGTGGTCTCGCCCGCGCGGACGCCGAGGCAGGTTTCCATCCCCTCGAGCACGCCCTCCGATCCCCGGACGTGGCAGGCGGTGCCCATGCAGACCGACGCCACGTGCCGGCCCCGCGGCTTGAGGCTGAACCCCCGGTAGAACGTCGCGACCGCGTAGAGATCCACCAGGGACCTCCCGGTCCGAGCGGCAACGATCCGCAACGCCTCCTGCGGGAGGTAGTTGTACTCCGCGTGGATCTCTTCCAGGATCGCGATGATGGCGCCCCGGCACCCGTCGTGGCGATCGACGATGCGGCACACCTCCTCGGGATTGAGCTGGCTTCTCACGGCGCGTACCTCACCGGCGGTCGTGCGCGCGACGGTGCTACTGGTACTGCGCGCACTGCCACACCCCGCCCTCGGTCGGCGCCAGCGTACACGTCTCCCCGAAGTCGCAGGTCGCGCACAGGCCGAGCCGCCGAGCGATCAACTCCGGATCGACGGCGACGACCCTCGTGGTTCTGCGCCTGCCGTGGGGCAAGCGTTCGGCGCGCACCGGGCGCGGTTCGAACTCGTCGCACTGAAACACGCGGCGCGGGCGCGCGCCGTGATAGGTGCAGGTCGGCGCGTTCCGGCAATCCGCGCAGATTCCCACTTCGTCTGCTTTCGCTCGCATTGGTTCCTCCGTCAGGGCATCGGACTGCCCACCCAGAACGCAAGGCGCGTGCGCGTGCGTGCTGCTTTCTTCGCGAGACGAGTCGACTGCGGCTAACCGTCAGGGATTGATGCAGGTAGGACCGGTGTCGGCGTACGGGAACGGACGCGGGCTACCACGTTCCGGCCACGCGCCACCGGGAGTATTCGCCTCACCGGGGCATTTCACCCCGGTCTCACAACGTCAGGAGGAGCTGTGTCGCGCGAGCTTCTCGCGGAGCGTCTTGCGATCGATGCCCAGGATCTCAGCTGCTCGCGTCTTGTTCCCATCGACGCTGGCCAGAACGTTGAGTATGTGCTCCGTCTCGACCTGCGCCAGGGTGCGGTGGGCGCCCGCGCCGCGCGGGACCGAGAAGCGCATCACCGAAGGCAAATCGGAGACATCCACCGCGGCGCCATCATTCATCACCACCAGACGGTGCACCACATTCTCGAGCTCGCGAACGTTTCCGGGCCAATGGTACCGACAAAGCCCATCCAGCACGGCGTCGGAAAACGCCGGCTCGTCCCTGCCCTGCTCCTGCGCGTACTTGGTGACGAAGTGTCGGGTCAGCAGCAGGACGTCGTCCCCGCGCTCGCGTAGCGGCGGCACCGCGATGTGCAGCACGTTGATGCGGAAATACAGATCTTCTCGGAACAGATCACGCCGAATCAACTCGAGGAGATCCTTGTTCGTAGCCACGATGATGCGAACGTCCACGTGCACCGGCTTCCGGCCACCGACCATGCTGATCTCACGGTCCTGGAGCACGCGCAGGAGCTTCACCTGCATGGCGAGGCTCGTCTCGGCGATCTCGTCGAGAAAGAGGGTGCCGCCATCGGCCGTCTGAAAGAACCCGGCGCGCGATTCCATGGCGCCCGTGAACGCTCCTTTGACGTGCCCGAATAGCTCGCTCTCCAGCAGGCCCTCGGGGATGCCGCCGCAATTGATGGGAACGAACGGCGCGCGCGCGCGCGGGCCCGCGTAATGAATGCCCCGGGCGATCAGCTCCTTGCCGGTGCCGCTCTCGCCCGTGAGCAGCACGGTGGCGGACACCGACGTCGCTTTGGCCATGGCCCGGTACACGCGCTGCATCGCCTCGGATTCGCCGATGAGCCCCGATTGGCGGACCGGCGCCGACGTGCCGTTCGCGAGGAGCGCCCGCTGAAACCGCACCTTCTGGAGTGCTTCCTGGACCGCGGAACGCAACTCGGCATCCGTGAAGGGCTTCGCGAGGTAGTTCTCGGCTCCTTCCTTCACCGCCGTCACGGCGCTCTCGATCGACGCGTAGCCCGTGATCATGATGATGCCGACGTCGCTGAACCGGGCTCGGACATGCCGTACCAGATCGAGGCCGTCGACCTTGGGCATCTTCAGGTCCGTGATAACGACGTCCACCGGGGTCGTCTCGAGCAGCGCCACGGCTTCCGGCACGCCCGGCGCCGTGACCACGTCGTATCCATCGGCCGTCAGATTGCGCTGCACCACCTCGCGCGCGTCCGCCGAGTCGTCGACCACCAGGATCCGATCCCGCTCGGTGTTCATGGATTCGACCGACTCTCCCCGCCGTCCGGCGTGCTGCCGCCATCCGCCGGGAGTCGCACGCGGAACATGCTCCCGCGCCCCACCGCGCTGCTCACCTCGATCGCCCCACCGTGCGCGGTGACGATCCCATGCACCACCGCGAGCCCGAGGCCCGTTCCTTCGCCCACGTCCTTGGTGGTGAAGAAGGGGTTGAAGATCTGGTCCACGATCTCCGGCGTCATCCCGACCCCCGTGTCCTCGATCTCCAGCACGACCGCTTCGCTCTCGCCACGCGTCCCGGCCGTCAACGTCCCCCCTTTCGGCATAGCCTGCAAGGCGTTCACCACGAGGTTCACGACGACTTGTTTGAGCTGCGTGGGATCGGCCCACACGTCCGGGGTGTCGTCCATCCGGCGGACGATCCGCACCCCACCGCTCGCGCAGCGGGCCGCGACCAACGCGAGCGCCTCGTCCACGACCGCGGGCGCCGACACCAACCGGCGCTGCATCGGCGCCTGACGCGCGAACGCCTGGAGTTTCTTCACGATCTCCCGCGCCTGCAGGCAACTCGCGACGATTCGATCGAGGTCCTTGACGGTATCATCGGGGACCGCCGGTCCGCGACGCGCGAGCTGGGCGAACCCGAGGATGCCACCCAAGGGCTCGTTGATCTCGTGGGCCACGCCCGCGGCCAATTGGCCAATGGTGGCCAGCCGGTCCGCGTGGCGGAGTTGCTCCTGCAAGCGCGCCCGCTCGCCCGCGGCCTCGCGACGCTCGAGAAACTCGCCGATGGCCAGCGCGATCCCGCCGATCAGGTGCGCTTCTTCCCGCAGGAACGGCCCATCGACGGCGTGTGGAATCTCCTGGACGTAGCCGACTTCCACCTCGCCGCGCGGCCGACCGTTGACGACGATTGGCGCGCACTGACGGGCGCGCGCCCGCGCGACGTCTCCGGTCGCGCACCCGACGCCGTCCACGGCAATGCGCGCCACCGCGATCTCCGGATACTGCCATGCCGGCGGGAGCAGTTGGACCACGTGCTCCAACACCTCGCCCGTGTCGCCGGCATCCCGCTCGATCACCCGGGCAATGGCGTATAGACAGCCAAGCTCCTTCACCCGCTCCCGCAACGCCGCCTGTGCCCGCCGTTGCGCGATGGCCAGGCCCAGGGTCTCCGCCACGGCCTCGTACGACTCGATCACCTCCCGGGTGAAGGCGTCAGACCGCACGCTCTCCAGCCGCAGGATGCCGGCGTCCAGGTGGTTGACCGGAAACGGAATCAGCGCCAGCGAGGCGGCGCCGGGCGTCACCGTGATGGGGAGGGTGTCGCGCTCCACCCCACCAGACCTCGACGCCGCGACGTCGCCCGTCCAGAAGCTCCCATAGGGCGTGCAGCGACCCGACGTGGACGCCAACGTTCCCGCGAGCGCCCCGTTCACCAACTGGCGCAGGCGGTCTGGCGCCTCGGCGCCGGGCGCGGAGGGGTCGGCGGGAAAGGCCTCGAAGTCGAAGGACGCGCCCGATGGCCGGCTCGTGCGCACGCGATAGGCGATCGTGCCGTAGAGACGGAGCTCCACGAGCTCGCAGGTGGAAAAATCGAGCAACAGCGTGGACAGGTCGCGCAGGAATTCGAGGCGGCGAATGGCGCGGGTCGACAGCTGCATGATCTGCCGCGACAGGGCGATGAGGCCGCGAAGCACGTCGGCGCTCGCGCCTACGCTCACATCCACTCGCATCACACCCGTCCCCTCATCACCGTCGGACCGATCATCAGCGCGGAGCCAACGGCGCGACGCGCTGAAGCCGCCTTGAAAGTTAACCAGGAAGCTACCCGCCACACCCGGCGGCCTCGTCGGCCGCCGGGTGCGTGACGGACCGCAGCACGTTTAGTCCACCGACTCCAGCAACACCGCAAGCGCGCCGAGGCGCTCAGCCCAGAAGGCCTTCATGCGTGTCGCCGCCTCCTTGTCGGGAAGCTTGGCGTGCTCTACGCCGACCGTGCTCTTGCTCTTCCCCGTCGCGGTGAAGGACACCTGCACCAGCGTGCCGTCCGTCCAGGTAATTCGCATCGACTTGTTGCGCGCTGCCGTCCGGATGACGATCGCCGGCGTCCCGAGCCACTCGGCCCGGACGCCCTCGTCACGGAACGCGCGATACAGCGTGCTGACGGAGACCGGCAGCGTCTTGCTCTTGCTGATCTCGTACGCGCCCCCGCGCCGCTGTCCGACATCGCGCAACCCGCGAATCCGCTCGTATCCGACCGTGACCGTCTGCGCCCACCAACTCGGAGTTTCGTACTTCTCGCGGATCACCTTCGCGATCTCCCCGTGAGACATATCGACCGCGCCGAGGTGGTCCAGGGCATCGACCCAACGTTTCCATGTGCAGCCAGTGTTGGCCTTGAGCGCGGTGTCGCTCATACCGGCGATCTTGGCATAGTCGCGCGGTAGCGCGGCCACCGGCGTCGCCCGTCGCGATCCCTCCGTGCCCGTCTTCGTCTGTCGTCGTTTGAGGAGCTGTGCCCGGGCGGCGGTGTAGGATTCGCCCGTCTTCGTCATGCGCGCGCGCACGAGGCGCTTGAAGTCCTTGTTCGCTGGCATCCGTTGCTCCTTTGGTCAGGCCACACGAGCCCGTCCCCCAGCAACGGCGCCCACGTGGCGACGCAAAGGCTTCCGCGATGCCGATCCGGGAGTATGCCCCCCTTTGCCTCACGCGGACCCCGGCTGGGGCAGGGTCAACGAGGTTGGGCGTGGATCAAGCGCCGACGGCAATCATGGGACGTTCCGGAGAGATACGCAAGGAGGAGTGAGGGCAGTGAGGACAGTCAGGGCAGTCAGGGCCCCGCCTGCCCTGCCTGCCCTTACTGCCCTTACTGCCCTCACTGCCCTCACTGCCCAATATCCACCGCGATATGTCGCCAGCGGCCCTGCCGGAACCTGAGCACGGTCAGCACGCAACGGGCCGCGTGCCCGAGAAGGATGGCCGTCCAGATGTCGGCTGGGCGGAGGCCGCGCGTCACGCTGAAGTACGTGCAGAGCCCCAGCGGCACGACGATCTGCGAGATGAGCGAGATGTAGAACGGACTGCGGGTGTCCCCGGTACCCTGGAGCCCGCCGGTGTAGGTTAGCGCGGTCGTGATGAACAAGCCCGACACGC
>CAYWNR010000011.1:0-11749 GCA_964459705.1 uncultured Gemmatimonadaceae bacterium
AAACCAGAAGACATCAAACTAGAAGTAACCGAGTCACTCGACTACATACCACTCCTCATCCCATATAACGAAGCCATGAAGCTGGTACCCGGCGTGAAGGTGGACAACCAGGCCGACGGGAAGCGGGTCCACATGTCGATTCGCGGTCAGGGTATCCTGACCGAGCGCGGCATTCGCGGCATCAAGGTGCTCCTCGATGGGCTGCCGCTGAATGATCCCTCGGGATTCGCCCCGGACTTCTACGACGTGGACTGGTCCACGGTGGACCGCATCGAAGTCGTGCGTGGGCCGGGGGCCTCGCTGTACGGTGGAGGATCGTCCGCCGGCGTGCTGAATATCCGCACCGCGGATGGGGGAGCGGCGCCCGCATCAGGTTTCGTGTCGGGCACGTATGGATCCAACGGATTCTGGAAGGCGACAGGAGATTTCGGAGGATCCAGCGGTCCGCTCAACTACCGGACCTCCTACACGCACGCAGAGGGGGACGGGTATCGGGTGCACACGGCGTTCCACGGAAACAACGTCTACGCGAAGGCGCACTGGACGCCATCGGCCAGCGTGCGCCTGACCCCGATCGTCTGGTACACGGACTTCTTCAACCAGAACGCCGAGGGGCTGAATCTCACCTGGCTGGCCCAGGACCGGCGCATGGCCAACCCCGACGCGCTCACGTACAACGAGTATCAGGATACCAAGCGCGTGGTGGGCGGGGTCGTCGGGCAAGCCGACCTCGGGGGTGGCCACGGCCTTTCGTTCAACGGCTTCCTGCGCCGCACCGACTATGAGGAATCCGTCCCCTCATCGGTGCAGCACCGCGCGCTCCTGTCGCCCGGCGGCACGGTGCAATACACGCTCACTCGCCCAACCGGGCGCCTGCGCCATCACCTGAGCCTGGGAACCGATCTCCAGCGCCAGGACATCGACGAGTACCGCCGGCCCAACCTGGGCGATGCCGTGGAAGGTCCTGACACGGTGAGCAATGAGAGCATCCGTCAATACGGGGTCGGGTTCTTCGCGCTGGATCGGATCGAGCTGGGGGCGGGCTGGGGCGCCGTGGTCAACGTCCGGTACGACCGGGTGCAGAACCGCCTGGTCGATCACCTCCAGACGGGCGGCATCGATCTCTCCGGCGACGCCGACTTCGATCGCGTCACGGGCCGCGCTGGGATCTCGTACGCACCCAAGCCAGCGCTCAGCTTCTACGCGAGCTTCGGACAGGGATTCCTCCCGCCCGCAACGGAAGAGCTGGCCAACAACCCGGACCGCCTCGGCGGCTTCAACCAGAACCTCGAGGCTGCCCTCTCCTGGGGCGGTGAGGTCGGCGCCCGCGGCATGCTGAATGGCGCGGTGCTGTTCGACGTGAGCCTGTTCCAGCTCCACACCGATCGGGACTTCGACCGCTACCGCGTCGACACCCGGCCGCTGGAGACGTTCTACCGGAACGCCGGAGCCAGTCAGCGCTATGGGGTGGAATCGTACGTGGCCTGGACGCCGAGCGTGCCGGTGGTGCTCCAGGTCGCCTACACGTACTCGCACTTCACCTACACCAACTCCACGGGAACCTACGGCGACATCCGCGGGCACTGGCTGCCCAACTCACCGCAGCACCAGCTCTTCGCGGACGCGCAGTACTCGTTCTTCCGGCGGCTCGCCATCGGCGTGAGCGGCGAGATCCTAAGCCGGTGGTACATCGATCCGACCAACGCCACGGTGGAGAACGGCTACGCGTTGCTCCACGCGCGCGCGTCCTACCGCCTCGCTGCTGGAGGCGCCGGCGCCGAGGTGATGGTCGCGGTGCACAACATCTTCGGGAAGCAGTACATCGCGTTCACCGAGCCGGACCCGGATGGGAATTCGTATCAGCCAGCCGCGGAGCGGGAGTTGTTCGTCGGGTTGCGGCTGTCGCGGTGAGTCTTGTGGAGGGACCGGCGGGAGCCCTCCCGCCTCAAGGGGCGGTCGGCTGGGACGGGAAGGGTCGAGTGGAGCGGACGGGATTCGAACCCGTGACCCCCTGCTTGCAAAGCAGGTGCTCTCCCAGCTGAGCTACCGCCCCGAAGTGCAACCATTGTAACCAGTTCCGGGCCACTGTGCCCAGAGGCCGGTACGATGGCTGCCGGTGGTGATCATGAGAGGTTGTGGGATGCCAGTTTAGGAGTACCCGATCTCGGGTGACAGTGACGTCGCTCCGGGCTCGAACGTGCCCTCGCCCCTGCCGATCTCCAGTCCGCCCGCGTCGGCGAGCATGCATTCCGCCTGATACTGCCCGCCCGAGCCCGCAACCACCAGCCCTCGGGCGATGAGGTCGCCGGATGGGTGGCGGCGCGTGAGCTGGACACTGAACCGCACGGTCGAGACGAGCCGATCCTCGACGATCGCGTTCACCGCGAGGACCGCCGCGTCGTTCATCACCCTCAGGTACACGGACTCGGCCACGTCGCCGGACGGGAGACGGAGCGCGTTCGGAATCGGGACCACGATCTCCGCTTCACCGTCCTGGACCCTAACTCCGGGATCGTAGAGGTCATTGAAGGGAGCGGCGAGGTACATGCGCTCGAGCTTCGCAAAATGGGTCGACCGTCGTTGCTTCCGGTGGCCCTCGATCGCGAGTTGCGTCCGTCCCTTCAGCCCGTGTGGCGCAATCCTCCCACATTGGCCCTTCCCAAGGGGATCCGGAACGCACAGGCGGAAGCACCACGCGCTGCGATCCCGCGTCAGCGGACACCCGAGATAGGTGTACGCGCGAATCCCCCGCTTGGTCCGGACCTTCCGCCGCTCGGCCTTGGGAACCGCTTGCTTGCCCATCCCCGCCTCCCCCCCGGATTCTCGCCGTTCACCCTCAGCCCACGATCGCCGAAAAGTAGTCGATTCCCCGCCGCACCCCGGCGAGGTCGCGGCACCGGCAGCCGGATCCGTGTCCGTCGCCAGCCCGAGGATGGGGCTCGGAATTCGCCGCTTGGCAGATCCGGCCTCCCGCCGCATCTTTTACCGTCGCACCTCCACGATGCTCGCTCACCACCAGCCGGAGCCTTGATGCCGACGGCCAGTCACGATTTCGTGCACTCGACCAAACCGGAGCCGCACCGTGCTCGCACCAAGCGCCTGCTCCGCGAGCATCCCGAAATCCGCGAGCTGATTGGCACGAACCCGGCAACGTTCTGGTGGACGTTGGGGATTGTGGCCGGTCAGGTCGGGATCGCCTACTATGTCCGGGACAAGTCCTGGTGGATCGTACTCGGGGCGGCGTATCTGCTCGGCGCCTTCGCCAACCACGCGTTGTTCGTGGTGATTCACGAGTGCACGCACAAGCTCGTGTTCCGGAAGAAGATCGGGAATACGATCACGGGCATGATCGCGAACATTCCGCTCGCGTTTCCGAGCTACATCGGGTTCGCCAAATACCACGTCAAACATCACGCGTTCCAGGGCATCTACGAGTTGGATGCCGACCTCCCGTATGAGTGGGAAGCGCGGCTCATCGGCCACTCGGTGTTCGGCAAGGCGTTGTGGCTGTTGTTCTATCCCTTCTTCCAGTTCTTGCGACCGATGCGCATCAAAGAGCTGCACATGATCGACGGCTGGACGCTCGCGAACGCGGCGCTCCAGGTCGGCGTGGACGTGGCGGTCTGGATGCTCTTCGGACCGAAGGCCTTCTTCTACTTCCTGGCGTCGCTGTTCTTCTCAATCGGCTTGCATCCTCTGGGCGCGCGCTGGATCCAGCGGCATTACATGACGGGCGGCGACGCCGAGCAGGAGACGTTCAGCTACTACGGGAAGTTGAACAAGCTCGCGTTCAACGTCGGGTACCACAACGAGCACCATGATTTCCCATCAGTGCCGTGGAACAACCTTCCCAAGATCTATGCGACGGCGCCCGATCTGTACGGGAACCTCTTCTATCACAAGTCGTGGGGGCGATTGCTGATCCGGTTCCTCACGGACAAGAACTTGTCACTGTACAACCGGATGCTGCGCGACGATCGCGGGCGGGTGGCGCTGAATGATGAGGTGAAGCCGGATCAGGAGGCGGGGACGTCGGCGTAGCCTCCGTCCCGTCGAGTGGAACGGGAGCTGCAGGGGCTCCCGTTCTCGTTTCTCACCGGGTTTACTAAGAGGGGCCGGCCTTCTTGATCACCCCATAGGCACTCAGGCGCAGGGTCTGATTCTGGACTTCCCCGGCTACCCAGATTCTCGACCCCAGAGCTTGCCGAAGGTCCTCCGGAGCCCCGCTCAGCACCAACCGTTCAGCGCCAGTCACCAACCATAGCGTGTCGTCGACGCTCTCCAGGAGACCCATGTGCACCGGCATCCCGTTGAGATCCATGATCTCATAGCTACGGGCCACGACAGCGGATACTGTGGGCGGCGGACCCTCACCCTCTGTTCCGATCACCCGTACCCGTAGCCCAATCAGCTGTGCAATCTCCTCTTTGAGATCGCCGAGCACGGCCACTGGCGCACGGCCTTCCGACTGCACCACAATCTGCGGGACTGGATCGGGGCCGAGACTCGCCACCGTCCCCACCACCGTGACCGTGTTGGATTGAATCGGCGGGGATTCAGCCCGAGGTCGACACGCACTCCCGACCGCAATGGCCACCGCAGCCGCAGCGAGACCAACCACCGTGCCTTGCCTCATTGGACCCTCAGTACCCAGAGAACGGGTTTCATCGCAGTACCCAGCACACCGTCGCTGTTATCCCGCGCTCGAACGGCGAGTGCTGGCCTTGCGCCCGCGCTCGTTATTCTCGTGTACGCCGTGCTGCCTCCTATGACGCCGCGACTATCAGAGAAAGCCATGAACTGATGATCCACCGGAATGAGTCGATAGGTGTCATTCGCATAACTGCTGAAGATCTCGAACATGTCCCAACTCGGCGTCTGCAGTTCGGCGGGCAGTCCGGTGACGCGGTCATCTCCGTAGAGCATCCCTGCCCACCGCGCGAGCACCGTGTCGAGCGAGACCCCTAGAACGGCTTCCCAGTTCGCCATACCTTGGAGGGTAGGGTTCAGGCCGATGATGTCGCGGTTGAGTTGGATCTCACCACCGCTGTACGTCGGACCGAAACGATCGGCCACATACCGCTGGAACGACCAAGATGCTCCGTAGAAATGCGAGCCTTCACACGGCGTGGTGACCCCTCTGGCGAATAGGCTGCAAAGCTCCGGCGCGTTCGAAGCCTTGCTCCCGCTGGTGAGACGTCCAAAGTAGTAACTCAGCTGACCGAAGGCCTGACCATACCAGCGGCCGCCTTGGCCCTGCAACGCAGTCGTACTCGTATAGTTCTGGCCGGTGGAGTTCCCCAACACGCTGTGCCCGACAACCTCTTGCGCGAGCATCGCCTGCCCTTCAGCCGCCCAGCCCGCCATGACCGTCGAGCTTCCGAGAAGCACGAGGCGTCGCGAAAACTGAATATCGTGCGTGAATTCATGAGCTATGAGGGACGGCATTTGGTATAGGATGCCCGCTTTCGAGCGAGCACCCGTCCCCGCCACGTTCGTTGGATCAGGAACGTGTCCGTAGAAGATCTCACCAGTGTCACTCGATGGACAGGAAGCGCGCGAGTACAAATCGCCGCTAAACACGAATCCGGCGACGCCTTGAGGAAACTTATTGACTTCCAACGAGAGTACGATGTTGACGCGCCCATTGGCATCGATGTCACTCGGAACACCAAAATAGAGTGTGTCCTGAGCGTAGATGTACAAATCGAATGTGTCGCTATATCCCTGAATCTCCGCACTCGTGAGCGAATCGGTCGTTGGGTTCGAGATGTCTGTGTACCAAATCCCCGCGGTGCCTATTGCCCGCGTGACCGTGGTGACATCCTTGTACGATGTGCAGGCATTTGCCGCCGCTAGATCGGGCACCCTGAAGTGCACCGTGTCTCCCACCGCCTGAGTTTGAAGAGTACCAGCAGGAGACGATGCCAATTCACCTCGTCGATCGCGCATGGGGGGCCCGAGCGTTGGCATGACCTGCCGCTCCCACTCCCGAAGGGCCGCTTCCGCGCGATACTGGCGTTGCCAGAAACTGTCGTCGGCACGGATCACACCCTGACGGCGTTCCGGTGAGAGTGGCCGAACAGGCGGTCTGCTACCAACCAGTGGCGCGGACGCCGACGCACCGGTCACGCTCGCCAGCGTGAAAGACATCGTCGCTCCCGGCGTCTCAGCTGCTGCTCCGACGCCAACGACATATCCGTCTCCGCCAACCGCGCTCGCTGTAAACTGAAGACAGAACTGCGCCGGATCTCGGATGATCTGTTGTTCGCCGAGCGCCAAGTTCACGAGGCCCGCCGGCTCAAGCGGTTGTGTCGCGCTGTTGGAGTTCGCTCCCCCAACGCTGACCTGGACACTCACGTCCCGCTGGGGCTGGCAGTTGTACGTCGGCACGGTCACCACGAGCTGCGTGGCTGATGCCATCGTTACAGTCGCTGCAGTACCGTCGATCGTCACCGTGTTGTTGGCGGGCGTGGGATCGAATTCCGTACCTGTGATCGTGGCACTGGCCCCCTCAACGATCGTGTCCGGGGCCACCGCGACGATGGCCAGGTTGACTGCCGTGGCATCGAACATGACGGGCGAACCCGTGAGGGCCGTCTCTGCCTGCGCTTCCGCCTTCTGCCCAGCACCCGAACCCAGGGTCCACTCCGTGGCCGCTCGGCCATCGGCGCCGGTCGCCACCGTACCCGGGCTCACCGACCCACCACCACCCGTGGCTGAGAACGTCACCGTGTGACCGGGAACCGGGTTACTGTACGCGTCCGCCACGCGCACGACGAGCGAATCGGTGAGAGCCGTGGTTTGCGCGGCCGTCTGGTTGTTTCCTGACACCATGGCCAGGGTATCCGCCGCTCCCGCCGTCGCAGTCGCCGAGAACGCCAGGCTCGCCACCGTGGCTTTGGCCGTGGTCACGGTCACCGTCTGGTCCCCCGCGGTGGTTCCCAAGAGCCACGTCGTGGACGCGCGGCCGTCGGCACCCGGCGTCTCCGTGGTCGTCGCCACGCTTCCCTCACCGGACGCGACCGCAAAGCTGATCACGGAGTTCGCAACCAAACTCCCCGTACCGCCCGGGACCGGGTGGCCTTGACTGTCCCGCTGCTCGACGACGATCGGGTTGGCCAGCGTGTCGCCGACCGCGCCCGTCTGCCCATCTCCCGAGACCTTCACGATCTGCGTCGTCAGCTGCGTCACCGTGACCGACACGTCCGCCGTGAGGGACCCCGACGTCGCCGTCACCGTCGTCGTGCCGTTTGCCACGGCGGTGACGGTGCCGGACGAGGACACGGACGCCGTGCTCGCGTCCGCGCTGTTCCACGTGACGGTCTGGCCACTCATGACCGCCCCGTCCTGGTCCTTCACCGTGGCCGTCAGCGCCTGGGTCGCGCCGAGGGCATCGAACTCCACCGACGTCGCGCTCGGCGTGATGGAGGTCGGGACCGGCGTGGGGGGCGTCGTCGTGCTCTTGCACGCAAACGCGGCCACGGCTAGCACGAGCAGACCGGCGTGCGAACGCAGGGTACGGGTCATCGGGTCCCCAGATGGGCGTGTTTGGAATAAGGTAGGGCGCGCCGAGGGGGGGGACAAGACGGGGGCGGACGAGGCGGTCCCGGCGGTCCCGGCGGTCCCGGCGGTCCCGGCGGTCCCGGCGGTCCCGGCGGTCCTGATTGAGCTTGATGGGACCAGCGAGCGTTGCAATGATGGTGCATGCCCGGAGACCACACGCATCTTGCCTGCATGATGCCATACGAACGACTGGATGCTTGGAAGCTCTGTCACGAGTTGGCGCTCGTGACTTACCGTACGGCCGCGAGTTTCCCCAAACAGGAAGTCTACGGTCTGACTTCCCAGGCACGACGCGCGGCATTCTCGGCCGCGGTGAATATCGTAGAGGGCTCCGCCAAACGGGGATCGTGCGAGTTCCGACAGTTCCTCGATATCTCTCTCGCATCGTTGGCGGAGCTATCCTACATCTTCCGCTTTGCGATCGATCTCGGGTGCCTACCTCCAGACGAAGCGGCCCGCCTCGCCGAACTCCGCGAGCGGGCCGCCATCGTTACCTGGAAACTGTACCGGTCACTTGGACCTCGCGATCACCCACCTACTATCACGTGACCATCGGGTCCGTCGAGACCGTCGGGGCCGCCGGGACCGCCGGGACCGCCGTTATTTCAACGTCTCCTCAAACAATTCCAGAATCCGCCGATACTCGTCCCGCCAGCTCGATACCTCGGTGAAGCCGTGCCGTTCCACCGGATAGAAGGCAACGTTCCACCCCGTCTTCCCCAGCTCGATGAGCCGCTGCGTGAGGCGGGCCGTGTCGTAGAACAACACGTTGTCATCGACCAGGCCGTGACAGATGAGCAACCGGCCCTGGAGTCCCTCGGCATGGTAGATCGGTGAGGAGATTCTGTAGGCCGTCGAGTCGTCCTGCGGGTCGTTCAGGATCGACGACGTGTACCCGTCGTTGTAATACGCCCAGTCCGTTACCGGCCGGAGCGCGGCGCCCGCCTTGAAGACGCCCGGCGCGGTAAACATGGCCATCAGCGTCATGAACCCGCCGTAGCTGCCACCGAAGATCCCGATCCGCGCCGAATCCACCCCCATCTCGCGCACCATCCACTTGGCGCCGTCCACCTGGTCGTCGAGGTCCTTCCCGCCCATGTGGCGGTAGATGGCGGTCCGCCAATCGCGGCCATGCCCCGCGCTCCCTCGATAGTCGATATCGAGCACGGTGTAGCCCTTCGACGCGAGCAGGTGATCGAACATGTATTCCCGGTAGTAGCTGGACCACCAGTTGTGCACGTTCTGCGCGTAGCCCGCGCCGTGCACGAAGATCACGCCCGGGCGCTGCCCGGCTGGAGCGACGTTCGCCGTCGGGCGGTACAACCGCGCCGGCACCTGCACGCCATCCCGCGCGGTGATCATCACGATCTCGGGTTTGATCCACGGACCACGCCGCCATTCCTCGGTGGTGCTCTCCGTGATCTTCCGCATCGGGCGACCCGCACGATTCTCCTGCACGTACAGCTCGGGCGGATGGTTCGATTCCGAGTGCGAGATGGCCAGCCACTTCCCATCCGGCGAGACGGTGGCGTCCTGGCGCCCAACCGGGTCCGTCACCTTGGTGATCGTGCCGCCCCTGGCCGGAACGGTGTACATGTGGACCTCGGCGAAGTTCTCCTTGTTCGCGGACAGGTACCACGTGCTGCCGTCCGGCGACAGCTCGGCATCGAGCACCTCCCACTGCCCGCTCGTGACCGGCGTCGCCTCCCCCCCCGTTGCCGGCACCGTGTACAGGTGCGCCCAGCCCGACCGCTCCGATCCGAACCACACGGTCTCGCCATCCTTCAAGAACCCGCCTTGGCTGGGAATGGCCGGCCCCGGAAAGCCGATCCACGCGCTGTCGTGGTCCTGGGCCACGATCCGCTCGGCCAGACTCGGCAGGTCCACCACCACCCAGTAGCGGTATTCATCGTCGTCGGTGGTCACCTGGAGCAGCGCGTGGGTGGACGTCGAGGAAACGGCGACACCCCCGACGCTCTTCGCCTTCCCGCCAACGCTGTCGCCGACGAAGGTCACGTTGCCCGTTGCCACCTCGAGAATGGCGGCTCGGCTGCTGCCTTCGTTGTCACCCACGTAGGTGCGACCGTTGTTGATGCCGATGTAGCCGTCATCGGTGATCCACAACGGCATCGAAACGCGCTTGACGTCGCGCGGCTGCTCGAGGACGGACATGAGTACGAACTTCCCGTCCGGCGACACCCGCATCCCCCCAACGCTCTTGTGCTCCCCCGGGAAGAAGGGTTTGGGTCGCGTCGAGTCCTCCTGCTGCTCACGATTCCACGGCTGCTGCTTGTAGCGGCCGCTCTTGATGAAATCGAACAGCTCCTTCTGCTCGTCCACCAGGTATTTCCGTTGGCCCTTGGGCTCCGGCTCGCGCGGCCCGTTCCCCCGCCGGATGTCGGTGAGCTGCGTGACCTCGGCTGACTCGAGATTCAGCGCGAACGCGTTCCCGCCGCGCTGGAAGTACAACGTCTTGCCGTCGGCGGACCACTGTGGGCTCGACTCGCGCTCCTGCGTGTTGGTGAGCCGGCGCACGCTTTTGGACGACCACAACACCAGGTCGCCGCGGATTTGGAACACCGCGCTCTTGCGGTCGGGCGACCATTCGGCGGAGCCCGCGAGGATCGTGTCGGGATCGGCCTTCTCAAACCGTTCCGGGGCCCCGCCCGACGGCGACGAGCGATAGACGACGAGGTTCGTGTCGACACCGGGCTGCTGCCACCGGAACCAGATGTACTTGGAATCCGGGCTCCAGCTGTAGCCGCCACCACCAAACCCACCACCGAGGCCTTGCGGTGGGCGACCCACCAGCTCGGTCCCCCGCATGATGTTGTTGACCGAGAGATCGAATCCCTGTGCAGAGAGCAGCGCCGGCGTGAGCGCCACCGCCGCCGCGAGCCAAATCGACGTCCGTCTCGTCATGCCGCCATCCCCTACGTGGAAGAAATCTCCGAAGACGTGCTGGAAGGTCGGTGGACGGCGCAGGTCTCGCAATGGAGCGACGGGGACGACGGGAGCGACGGGAGCGACGGGAGCGACGGGAGCGACGGGACCGCCGGGACCGCCGGGCCCGCCTAGAACTTGATGGTGTGCACTACGAGCGCGCTTGCGGTGCCGACCGCGGCACCGACCATGACGTCGCTCGGGAAGTGCTTGCCGGCCGCCACCCGAAGGACGCCGACGCCTGTTGCGCCGACGACGCCGAGCCAGCCCAGCAGACCCGGCCGACCGTGAAGGTCGCGCTCCGCCAGCCACAGCGAGGTGGCAAGGGAGAAGGCCACGGAGGTGTGACCCGAGGGAAGCGACCGGAGGTCGTCTCGGTTGACGGCCACGGCCCCGCCGGCCTCGGTGTACAACGCGGGCCGCTCCCGCCCGACAGCCGCCTTCAGCAGCTCGGTCGCGCTTTCGGCCCAAAGACCGGCCTGCAGCGCGGACACCAGCTCGCGGTGGCTCCGGTCGCCGGTGGCGGTGGCGGCCACCGTTCCCAACCCCAGGGCGATCAGGAGCACGTCGCTCCCCCGGCTCAGGGTCGGGGATTTAGGGCTCAGCGCCCAGCGGTCGAACCAGGGCAGCGTTGCGGGGTCGCAGGGCACGGCACAGTCGGCGGTCGTCGGGCCCCAGCCGAAGACTCGGGGGGCCAGGAGTAGCGCCGCCGCCACACCGGTTGAGGCCACGTCCCCGACCTGAATGGCGGGCGGCGCTGCCGGGGACTGGGCGGCGAGTGGTCCCGAAACGCCTAAGACGGTCGCCAGCAGTAACATGCAGGTTCCCGTCCGGGTCTTGTGTCGCGACTCGGTCATCGGTAGAATCGTACCCTTGTGGAGGTCCGGCCGACGGGTCGGCCTATGGGTCTTTGTCAGAATCGAGGCACTGTGGGTACGCAGACGCTCCAGCACGTAGCCCTCTTTGACAAATGTAAGGGCTTCACGAGGGCGCGCGAGATACAGGCCGCGGGCCTGTACCCGTACTTCAAGGCGATCTCGAAGGCCGAGGACACGGTCGTCGTCATCGAGGGCAAGCGACGGGTCATGATGGGGTCCAACAACTACCTGGGCCTCACGCACCACCCGCGGGTTCTCGAAGCGGCCAAACGCGCGCTCGAGACGTTCGGTTCGGGCTGTACCGGGAGCCGGTTTCTCAACGGCACCATCCACCTCCACGAGCAACTCGAAGCGCAGTTGGC
>CAYWNR010000011.1:11849-19199 GCA_964459705.1 uncultured Gemmatimonadaceae bacterium
CACTACCTGAAGCACCACAGCCGGCCGCTCATCTTCACGGCCGCCCTGCCCCCCGCGAACACGGCGGGCGTGCTGGCGGCCCTCGAGGTCATGCAGGCCGAGCCGGAGCGGCGGGAGAACCTCTGGGCGAACACCCGGCGGCTGCAGAACGGGCTCCGCACGCTCGGCTACGAGATCGGACCAACGCAAACGCCCATCGTGCCGGTCCTGATCGGCACGCTGGAGAATACCTTCGTGTTCTGGCGGCAGCTGTTCGATGCGGGCGTGTTCACGAACCCGGTCGTGCCTCCGGCGGTGCCGCCCGACCAGTGCCGGTTGCGGACCAGCGTGATGGCCACCCACACGTTCGAGCAGATTGATTTCGCGCTCGATCAGTTCGGCCGGCTCGGGAAGGAGATGGGCGTCATTTGACCGACGTGAGCGTCCGGCCGGTTCGTTCGGCCGCCGACCTCCGCCAGTTCATCGCTTTTCCATACGGGCTTCACCGGGGGGATCCGCAATGGGTCCCCCCGTTGCGTATGGACGTGAAGAAGATGCTGGATCGGGCCAAGAACCCGTTCTTTGGGCACGCGGAGGCGGAGTACTTCTTGGCCACGCGGCAGACCGGCGGACCGGCGGACGGACGGACCGGCGGACCAAGCGGGGGGATCCCGCCACGGACGTCAGACGACAGGCATCGGTCCGACGGTCCGACGGTCCGCCGCGGAGCGGAGGTGGTGGTGGGAAGGATCGCTGCCATCCACAACCGCGCGCACAACGAGTTCCACGACGACAAGGTCGGCTTCTTCGGTTTCTTCGAGTGTATCGATGACCAGGGTGTCGCCGACGCGCTGTTCGCGGCCGCGGCGGCGTGGCTCAAGACACGAAGCTTGGATACGATGCGTGGGCCGGCTTCCTTCTCGACGAACGACGAATGTGGCCTCCTGGTGGACGGCTTCGACTCCGCACCAACCTTGCTCAACCCCCACAACCCGCGGTACTACGTCGGCCTGATCGAGCGCGCGGCGTTCACCAAGTCGATGGACATGTTCCAGTACCAGACGCGGGACCCGCAGATGCCCGAACGGCTGATGCGAGGCGCGCGCCTGCTCGCCGAGCGCAAGAAGATCACCCTGCGCCGGATCGACATGCGACACTTCGACGACGAGGTGGAGCGCATCAAGCAGGTCTACAACTCGGCGTGGGAGCGAAACTGGGGATTCGTCCCGATGACCGACGCCGAGATCGATCACCTGGCGGCGCAGCTCAAGCCGGTGGTGGTGCCGGATCTCGTGGTGTTCTGTGAGCGGGAGGGGAACACCATCGGCTTCGCGGCCGCGCTCCCCGACCTGAACGTGGCACTGAAGACGAATCCGTCGGGGCGGATCTTCCCGGGGATCGTGAAGATCCTGCTGGCCGCCCGGAAGATCACCCGCATTCGGATCCTGTTGTTGGGACTCCTCAAGGATTACCGGATGACCGGAGCGGATGCGCTGATGTACCACTGGATCTGGGAGAAGGGCTACGCGCTCGGGTACCGGTGGGCGGAAGCCGGTTGGATTCTCGAAAACAACGCGCCGATGAACAACGGGCTGCTCCGGATGGGCTTCGGCGCATACAAGACGCTCCGCTTCTACGATCGCCCACTGACGTGAAGACGCTGGTCACCGGCGGCACCGGGTTCGTCGGGTCGCACCTGGTGGAGCTGTTGCTGTCGGAGGGACACGAGGTCACCTGCCTCGTCCGCAGCGCGGCCAAGGCAGAAGCCCTGTTCGAGGCGCGGCGACCCCACGTCGTGCAGGGCCAGCTGGACGATACCCAGACAATCCGCAAGGCCGCGAGCGGTGTGGACATCGTGTTCCACGTCGCGGGTGTGACCAGCGCACGATCCCGACGGGAGTTCTTTGCGGTCAACGAAGGCGGGACCCGCGCGGTGCTCGAGGCGATGCCCGCCGGTCTCCGCCGCTTCGTGCTCGTGAGCTCGCTGGCGGCCGGCGGGCCCGCCACGCGGGGGCAACCGCTCCAGGGCACGGAGCGGCCCTCCCCGATCACGATCTACGGCGCGAGCAAGCTCGCCGCCGAATTGGCGGTTCGTGGCAGCCGATTCCCGTGGACCATTCTCCGTCCACCGCCGGTGTACGGCCCGCGGGACGTCGAGTTCCTCCGGGTGTTCCGCCTGGCACGTGGACCGATCTTCCCGGTATTCGGCGCGGGCCGCCAAGAGCTGACGTTCATCTACGTCGAGGATCTCGCGCGCGCGCTGCTCGCGGCTGAGGCGGACGCCGCCGTCGAACGCGTCTACTACCCGACGCATCCCGAGATCGTGGAGCAGCGGACGTTCCTTCACGCGGTCGCCCGCGCCGTCCGCACCGACGGCCGCCTCCCACGCTTTCTCTCCATCCCGAGAGCCGCTGCCCGTGCTGCGCTTTGGGCCACGGGCACCGCGGCCATGGTGGCGGGACGGGCGACCGTCTTGACCGCCGACAAAGCGAACGAGTTCTTCGCCGACTCCTTTGCCTGCTCCGCCGCCCCGTTGGAGCGCGACACCGGATGGCAAGCGGCACACGGGCTCGACACCGGCCTCCCGCTGACGGCGGCGTGGTATCGGGAGCATCGATGGCTCTGAACACGACCGATCTGGTCCTCGCCGGATACCAACTCTTCTTCGCGATCGTGCTCATCTTCCGTGGCCCCTTCGACCAGGGACGCGGGTGGCTGCTCCTCTCTTGCGTGCTGTTTGGCGTGCTGCTGGCACTCTTGCGCCGGGCGCCGGCCGAGAGCGTCGCGACCCGCCTCCTCCACACGTTCTATCCGCTGATCCTGTTCGGCGGGTTTTACACGGCGCTCGGCGTCTTGAATGGTGGACTGTCGCCGGAGCGCATCCACGCGCACGACGCGTTGGTGCAACGGTGGGAGCAAACGCTGTTTGGTGGACAGCCGTCCTACGACCTCATCCGGCGTTACCCGTCCGTGTTCGTCTCGGGCCTGCTGCACCTGGCGTACTTCTCCTACTATCCCATCATCCTTCTTCCCGGTCCCATCCTGGCCGCCCGCGGGGATTGGGCGGGCGCCCGCCGCGTGATCGGCGCGTCCATGACCGCCTACGCGGTGTGCTTCGTCGTGTTCGTGTTGTTCCCCGTCGCGGGACCCAACTGGGTGTTCCCGCACCCCACGGGCCCCGTCCGGGAGGTCTGGAGCGCGCGACTGGTCTACCACCTACTCGAGGGAGGCTCGTCGGTCGGGACCGCGTTCCCATCGTCGCACGTCGCCGCAACGTTCGCCACGGTCGTCGTGGCGTGGCGGGTGTGGCCGCCCCTCGGCCGCGTTACGGTGGTGCCGTTCGTGCTCCTGACAATCGCCGTCGTCTACTGTCAGATGCACTACGCGATGGACGCGCTCATGGGGCTGGTGTTCGGGGGAGGGACGGTGTGGTTGATGGGCGGACAAGGCGGTCGAGGCGGTCCGCCCGACGGCCGTCGCTCCGATGGATCCGGATCCTCGTGACCAGCCTGGTCCGCCATGACCGCCCTGTCCTAGTGCGTAACGGTGATGGTCCCTTTCATCCCCAACATCTCGTTGGGGGGTGCAGTAGTACTCATACGTGCCCAACGGAACGCCCGCGAACGAGATCTCGTACGGCTCGTTGGGCTGGATCAGGATCTTCCCCGTGAGCGCATTCATCCTCCCGCTCATCGCGGCATTCAGCAGCGCCTTGGCTCCGGCCGGGATCTTGTCGGGATAGAAAGCCACGTTGTGGGGACCGCCACTGACGTTGATCCACCGCACGCAGTCGCCCACCACGACAGTCATCTCCGCGGGTTGGAATTCGAATTTCCCATCCGGTGTCTCGACCATTCGAACTTCACGCACGGTGCCCGTCGTCGCCGGGGCGGCCGGCGCTGGTGCGGCCTTGGGCGGGCGGAGCCGGTTGAGCAGTTTCCCCAGCACCACGGTCATTTCCACCGCAGGCCACCGCCACCAGGGCACCGGCCGTCACGAAGCTGCGCATCGATTCTCTCTCCGTTTGATCAGCACTCCGGTCACGTCGAGTCCTCCGCACATCGAGGCGAGGGCCGGCGGCGCGAACGCGTCGCGAGATACGCGGAGGTCGGGAGACCAGGTAGCCGCAGGGTTGCGAACCTCTTGAGAATGGAGAGCTTACGGGCGATGCCGTCGCCCACTCAGCGCGCACCGGCGGTCCACCTGCCCACGCGCCGTCACTCTCCGGTGCGCTGACCGGAGTGCCCCCGCTCCCTCCGTGCCGCTCGCTCGGGCGGCAGTGCCACGAGGTGCGGGTCACGCTGCGCATCGCCGACCTCGAAGAGGATCTCCAGCCCGAACAGGACTCCGTGGCCACATGGCTTCTCGGCCACCGCGAGCGGATCTCCTTCGGCAGCCCATACGAGGCGGAGGGCGCCCTCGTGGTGGACGCCCGGCTCCACGTTCCCTGCAAGTACCTGCGCGAAGATGGGCGCGGGGCGCGCTGCAACGCGCACGGATTCACGGGACGGGTCCCCACCACCCGCGTGCCCAAACCACCGGAGCTCCGGCATGGAGAGCGCCGGTTCTCGATCGTGGCGGATGGCCGGTTGCAGGAGGTGGATCTTCGGTCCCCGGAGCCGCACCGTCGCAGCCTCCCGGTGCTCGCCGGGAGCAACCCCTGCGCCACGGCGCCCTGTCGCACCGCCGATCATCGGCGCGGCGCCGCGTGTTGTCGCGACCTGACGCTCGATGTCGTGGCCCCACTGGGGGACGACCGCCTTGAACTGCTCCTCAAGGCCCGCAAGTCACCGTACGTGTGCAAGGTGAAGCGCACAGACGAGGTCACGGTCGAGTGCGAGGTGATCTCGGCGTGCCATTACCTCGAGCACGACGGCATTCACTGCGGCCTGCACGGGCTCAGGCGCCCCGATGGCCACGAGGCCAAGCCGGATATCTGCTATGAGTTTCCGGACACGGGAGATCCAGAATTGGTTGGCCACCCTGGATGTGTCTTCCTAGAAGGCTAGAGGCCTAGACGCCCAGACGGCCAGCGGACGGACAGACGCCGAAGTGGCCAGCGGACGGCTAGACGGGAAGGTGGCAGGCGCCGAAGGGGAACGGGCGCACGACACGTTCGCCTAGCCACTCGCCGTCCGCTGGCCGTCTTGCCGTCTAGGCTTCTGACCTCCCCCCTGTGCAACCTTTCGCCTTTCAACCGTCCTCCTTAGTGAACTCCTCTGGAGGACAGAATGCGTAAGTTGTTGCCGTTCATCGCGATAGCCATGGTGGCGCCGCAGTTGGCGGCCCAGGGCTGGATCGAGCCGCTGCCCGGCCGGGGCGGCGTGGTCAAAGTCCGCACGGCGGTGTCCGTGCACGTGATTGGCCGGATTGCTCAGGTTGACGTCGAGGAGTGGTTCGAGAACCGGGGTGGCGGGCTGGGGGAAGGCGACTACCTGTACCCGCTGCCGGGCGAGGCGGTCTTCTCGAACTTCTCGCTCTACCAGGGCGATCAGGAGCTGCGGGGCGAGACGATGGATGCGGCGCGGGCGCGCGCGATTTATGAGGAGATCGTCCGCAAGCGACGGGATCCCGCGCTGATCGAGCTGGCGGGCCATGGTCTGGTTCGAGCACGCGTCTTTCCGATCAACCCCGGCGAGTCACGCAAGATCACGCTCCGGTATACACAGGTCCTAGGACGCGCGGGGGACGCGTTGGCGTTTCGGTATGCGGCGGGCGGTCGAGGCAATCGAGGCGGTCAAGGCGGGCCCGAAGGGCACCAGGAGCTGCGGCCGCTCCGCGAGTACGCGACGCTCCAATTCACGATGACGGTAGACGGCGCGGCGCAGTTTCGCGATCCGTTTTCTCCCACGCACGAAGTGACCGTGACGCGGCGCGACGGTCGGATGACGGTTCGTCCCACCAACATGCTTTCCGGTGATTTCGCCCTGTTCCTCCCCTTCGCCACGCGGACGGTGGGGATCACGCTGGCGACGCACCGTCCGGACGGGGAAGACGGTTACTTCATGCTCACGCTGTCGCCGGAAGACGTGCGCAGCGGGGGCGCGCCGCGCGACCTCACGGTCGTCGTGGACGTATCCGGCTCGATGTCCGGTGAGAAGATCGAGCAGGCGCGGGCGGCGCTGCACCAGCTACTCAACAGTCTGCGCACCACCGATCGCCGCACGGCGGATCGGTTCCGCCTGATTCAGTTCAGCAGCGCGGTGCGGAGCTACGCGTCGGAGTGGACGACCGCGAGCGCGGCCACGTTGCAGGACGCGCATGAGTGGGTAGACCGTCTTCAGGCGAACGGCGGAACCAACATCGCCGGCGCGCTGACCGAGGCCTTCCGCCTCGAGACGCCGGCGGAGCGGTTGCCGTTGGTGGTGTTCCTGACGGACGGACTTCCTTCGGTCGGTGAAGAGAACCCGGAGCGGATCGCGGCGCAGGCCGAGCAGGACCGCGGGCGTGCGCGCGTGTTCGCGTTCGGGATCGGATACGACGTGAACACCTACTTGCTCGATCGGCTGTCCGCGGCCGGCCGTGGCGCGACCGAGTATGTCGAGCCGAACGAGAGTGTCGAGTCGGCGGTGGGTGGTCTGGTCGCGAAGATCCAGCACCCAGTCTTGACGGATCTCGCGCTCGACGCGTCGGTGAAGCTCGAGGAGGTGTATCCCGAGCGGCTGCCCGACCTGTTCGCGGGCGAGGAACTGGTGGTATTCGGGCGATATAGCGGCAGCCGGCGGAGCGGCACGGTCACCGTGACGGGGCGCCGGAACGACCGCATGGAGCGATACAACACCGAGGCGGCGTTTCCCGCCTCCGAGGACGGGAACGACTTCATCCCGCGCCTCTGGGCCTCGCGCAAGCTCGGCGTGTTGCAGCAGGCGATTCGCCTGCATGGTCCCAACCCCGAGCTGATCGCGGAGATCCGCGAGACCGCGCTGCGGTATGGGTTGCTGAGCGAATACACGTCGTACCTGGTGCAAGAGCCAACCGTGGTCGCGGGGCGAGTGATCAATGCTCCTGAGGCTCCGGCACCGATGACCATTCAAGCCAGCGGCGTGGGCGCCGTCGCCCAGGCCAAGAGCGACGCGGCCCGGCGTGAGGTCCGAAACGCGGCCGAGCTCAAGGCCGCGGACGAGCTGATGCTCGCGCGTGGTCACATGGGTCAGGCGCAGCACGTGGCCGGTCGCCTGTTCGTGGAGAAGGAGGGCGTGTGGACCGATCTCCAGCACGCGGACTCGCTCAAGGTCGTGACGGTCGAGCCCTTCAGTCCCGCGTACTTCGAGGTGCTGCGGCTGTTGCCGGAGCTACAGCCCGTCGTGCAGCGGTTTGACAAGGTGCTCGTGGCGGGCCGGGCGGTGAGCATCCGGTTCGCGCCCGGCGGCC